>NZ_JAMYRC010000004.1:0-213196 GCF_040321205.1 Mesorhizobium sp. M0496
GGCGGGCTCATCGGCGCCGCTTTTTGTTGGGGCGCTTTTTAATGTTTTTTTCCCGGCACTAATTGGCGTGCGCCGGGGGGCGCTTTGGGGTGGGGCGCCTCTAAACCTCACCACGGCCGGCGGGCCCCCCGGGCGCCCCTTCCGTTGACGTTACGTCAGCCTTTCTTTCGATGCATGTCGTTTCCCCAAAACCGCAACCATTTTGGGCGACATGCATCAGCTGTCGCGGAGCTTGACCAGGTCGTTGAGCAGTCCGCCCGTTCCGTTGTGGACGGTCAGCCGCTCGACCTTGCCGGCGATGGTTTCCAGAGCCTCAAGCTCCTTCAGCCGCAGCATCACCGGGTTTTCCGCCATCACCCTGGCCGTGTTGAGCAGCGAACGCGTGGCGTTCGTCTCCTCGCGGCGGCGGATGATGTTGGCCTCGGCCTGCTTTTCAGCCGACACCACCTGGTTGAGGATCTCGCGCATCTCGCCCGGCAGGATGACATCCTTGAGCGCGATATCGCTGACCTCCACTCCGATCTCAGCCATATCGGCGCGAACCTTGGCCGCCGCCTCCTCGTCGATCGTCACCTTCTTTTCAAGGATCTGGTCGAGCATGAGCGCGCCAAGCGTCTTGCGGAAGGCATACTGCAGGGCGCGGTAGAGGGCTTCGGAGAAGTCCTTCACCATGCTTACCGCCTTGACCGGATCAACAACCCGGTACTCGGCTGATATGTTGACGCGGATCGTCACGCGATCCTTGGTCAGCACTTCCTGCCCGGCAACGTCGAGCGACTGGCGCTTGAGGTCGACGACCTTGATCTGCACCATGCGTCCGACGTTCCAGAAGCCATGCACGCCCGCCGTCAGCGTCCTAACCAGGACACCGTCGATGAACAGCAGTCCGGCCTGACCGTCGACGACCGGATGGACGGACATCAATTCCGTCTTCCGGGCCTGGCCGAGCCGGCGCATGACCGCCGCATCGATCGCGAGATCGACCGATGTGTCGATCAGCGTCACCTTCCACGGACCGGCATCCGTCCACAGCACCAGCTTGCGATCGGGCGCCAGAACGGCGTGCAAATTGCCGTCACGCTCGATGACGGCGACATCCGTGCGCCCGGTACGAACGACGGTGAAATGACGCGCGGCCACATCCGGGAGCTTGTCGAACAACGCCTTCTCGTATGCCGAAACGAATTCCGGGTTCTTCAGATCGTGCCGGGACACTTCGAGGCTGCCGCGCCGGTTGGCGAGCCAATGTTCGCCCGGCATCAGGACAGCCTTGATCTCACCCTTGTGCAGGGTGAGGGCACGTTCGTTTTCCCTTACGAGGACGCGCTCGCGTCCAAGAACCTTGTCGAGAACAGTCATTGTCTTACTCCTGTCGGGCATGGCCCCATGCGAGGCGTCAAGTCATGCGTCGATCTTCCCTTCGTTTCTCGTTTCACATCGTCTTGCGTCATCGTCCGGGCACGAATGATCCGGGGACTGGTGGCATCAATCCGCGGCGGGCCTTCGGGAGCGGATCGCGGGGCAGCGAAGCGGGCGCCGGAAGCCTTGGCCTCCCTTGCCGGCGACACAGCGCCTTGATCGTCACCGCGGGCCTGGCCGCGAGCCGATGGCGAAGACTCTCGGGATGATCCGTGCCCGAGGGCCTGGGCCATCCGTCCAGTCTTTCGCGTTCCAGTCCCCGGACCGTTTTCAGATAACACCTGGTAGGGTGCTGGCTTATCAGGCCAATGGAGAAGGAATCGAACCTTCGACAGTCAGATTCTCGATCTGATGCTCTACCCAACTGAGCTATCCGTGGTGCAGATGAAGGGAATTGAACCCCCGACCTCCGGACCCAAATCCGGCGCTCTCCCGCTGAGCTACATCCGCGATCCCAATCCCCAAAGCGGCGCCGTATACAGGGCGGCAAAGCCGCCTGCACGGGCGGAGACGAAAGCTCCAACCGTTGTGCTCGCTTCGGTTCTCGTGACCGGGAGCGCGCCTATAGCCCCTGCGACGGGTTGTCGCAAGCGGCATTGTCGCGGCCAATTTGCGGCTTCTTTCAATGGTGGCATTTCGGCAACACCGATCCAATGCTGAAGGGAGCGTCGGAACTTCAGAAGGTGACGCGGCCGAGCACGCGCAGGCCATCGCCTTGCGGTTCGACGACCACGGCCTCGCCTTCGCGGGGCGAAACGCCGGTCAGAGCCACGATGTCCTCCAGATGGGTGACCATGACCAGATTGTCGGAGCCGGAATAGGCACGGATTTCCTTGATGATGACCGCGATCTGCGCCGCCTTCTGGGTCTCATCGCCTTTCAGGAGATCAAGCGGCGCGAAGAGCTCCGGCTCGGCCTCGAAAGCGGTGCGCGCGGTGTCCAGACAACGGCAGTAGCGGCTCGACAGCACGCGCTCGATGGGTGCCGCGCGTGCCGCAAACAAGGCGCCGATCTTGCTCGCCTGCTGCTTGCCGCGCGCCGACAGGTTCATCTGGGTAGCGCAGTTGTCGATGTCGAAATTGGCCGGATCGGTGGTGCCGGTGACCATGGCATGGCGCAGCAGCACGACATGGCCGCCATCGCGCAACAGCGCCCAGCCTGCATCGGTAGCGTGAGCCACGCGGGGAACAACCAGCAGGAATAACGCCAAGGCAAATCGAATCATCCGCTATCCTTCTCCGGTTCCCGGCAAAGGGTTCCGGTGACAGGACATATAGGGACGGCAAAGCCAGCCGAAAGACAAGGCTCGGCCGGCGGGAAGCGTGGCTCTACTTCTTCGCCAGCTGCTTCTTCACCAGATCGATCTTCTGGTCGGTCAACGGGATGGGAAGCGTGTAGCCGGCTTCGGTAAAACCCTGCTTGGCGTTTTCGAAAAATTCGATGGCTTTCAGATATTCCGGCTTACCAGCGCCATAGCTGGCGCGGTTCCAGTGGATGTCGCCGAGATTGTTCTGTTCGAAGGCCCATTGCATGGGCAGGCTTTCCCTAGTGAACACCCTCAGCGCCGCCGTGAAGGCAGCCTCAGCATCAGCGAGATATTTGTCGGTTCGTTCGAGATTGCCGAGGTTGAGCAGGCTCATGCCGATGCCGTTCTGCGCGTTGGCCCAGTCGACCGGTGCGGTATCGATGGTCAGCACTTCAAGTGCCGCCCTGCGGGCCGCGATCGACTCAAGCAAGGTCTTGGGGTCGGCATTGTTCATGCTCAACCAATGCAGCGTCGAGCCGAGGCCGGCCTGGGTCAACGCCCATTGCCGCGGGTTCGTCTCGCGCCTGTATTCGCGCAACGCATCGCGGTAAGCGTCGACCGCGTCGCTGTAATGCTCGGGCTTGTCGGTGACGCCGCCCAGAAGCTGCAGTGTGTTGCCGAGATTGTAGTGGCTCATTGCCCAGTCGAGAGGGAATTTCCGTCTGACATAGACCTGCCGGGCGGCCTGGAACGCCGCAGCTGACTGCTCCAGCTTGGCCGCGTCGCGGGTGCGCTGGCCAAGCGTCTGATAGATCGAACCGAGATTGTTCTGCGCCGACGCCCAGTCCATCGGGAAACGCTGCCGGGTAAACACCGTCAGCGCATCGTCATAGGCGGCCGCGGCCTCCTCGAGCGCGCCCGTGCCCATATCGAAGCGGGCGACACCGCTCAGCGCGTTGCCGAGGTTGAGCCGGCTGGTTGCCCAGGAGACCGGGAAGGTTTCACGGGTTCGGACCTCGAGCGCGGCACGGAACGCGTCGGCCGCCTCGTTGATCCTGGTCTTGTCGTTAAGCTGGATGCCGAGCGACACCAGCGTGTTGCCGAGATTGTTCTCGACCATCGCCCATTCCACCGGCGCTTTTTCGCGCGTGTATTCTTCGAGCGCCAGCCGGTAGGCGGCTTCGGCTTGCGTCAGATGCTCGCTGGCGGGTTCGCGTTCGGAAAGCGCATAGAGGGCCAGGCCGAGGTTGTTCTGCGAGGCGGCCCAGTCGAGCGGCACCTTGTCGCGCGGGCGCTTCTCGAGTGTGGCGCGCATCGCCACCACCGCTTCATTCAGGCGCTTCGGGTCGCTCTCGCGTTCGCCGATCTTCAACAACACATTGGCCAGATTGTTTTGCGCGGCAGCCCAGTTGAGGTCGTCCTTCTCGCGCTCGAACACGACAAGGGAATCGCGAAAGATCCGAGCCGCTTCTTCGAGGTGAGCCGTTTCGGTCTCGCGCTCGCCGATGGTCTGCAGCACCACCGCCATGTTGTTGCGGGTGATCGCCCAGTCGCGGTTTTGTTCGCCATTGGGGATGAAGTTCAGGATGGTGCGATAGGCCTCGATGGAGTGTTGCAGCGCATCCAGGTCACCAGTGGCGTAGCCGAAAGCATTCAGCGCCTCGGCTTCCTGGTTCTTGTAGTTCCAGCGCAGCTTGTCGTCCCATTTTTCGGCTAGCGAAAATGCCTTGGCGTAGTCGCCGGCGGCGGATCTGTAGTCGAAGACCAGCGCCGAGGCATCGGCCCGCCTGGCATAGATCGCGGCATCGGCAATGCGCTTCTGCTTGACGAGATCCTCGGCTTCATCGACCGCATCGTTGGTCTGCTCGACCCGGCCGACCGCATCGTCGAGGAATTTGCGCGCCGTCACGATGGCGCCCTGGCCGATCGCCTTGTCGGCGGAGGCGACCAGGCGTTTGATCTCCGGATCGTCGGTGCGCAGCGCGGCACGCTCGGACATCATCTTCTTCAGGCGCTCGGCCTGGGCATCGAGCACCTTTTGCAGGTCGCCCGGATCTTCGGGGATCTTTTCCGTGCCGAGCGCCTTCAGCACGCCATAGAGCGCGTCGAGCGGCACGCCTTCCTGCAGCGAGGCCAGTTCCACCTGCGCCCGTTTCGGGTCGGGCAGGTCGGAAATCGTCAGCAGCAGCTGGCGCCGTTCGCCGGTGATCAGCCCGTCGTCGCCGGTCGGTTCAGCTGGTGCGACACCAAAATAGAGCAGCCGGCGCAGGCTTTCATTGACCCAGGGGCGCTGCTTTGCCTTGGTGTCGAGATAGACTTCTTCGGTCACCATGCGCATGACCGAGCCAAACTCGGTGCCCTTCATCGCCGCGAGGTGGCGCAGCAGGGCGGACGCGTAAGGGCTGTTTTCGCCAGCGGCGCCATCGAGCGCCGGACGACCCGGTTCGGCGGCAAAGCCGACCACCGTACCCAGGTTCGCGTCGGCCGCCGGCGCATTGCCGAGCGCCTTGGCGCCGCGCACCGGCTCCAGACCACCGGCACCGATCGGCGAGGCGGAGGCGGTCGGCGCGCGCCGCACCATGGCATCCGCGGGGAACGGATTGGTGCGGCAGGCATCGAGCAGCACGATCGTCACCGGCACGGTCGCTTTCAACGCATCCATGATTGCGGATATCGGCACCAGCGCCTGGTCGGCATCTTTCAATGACGACACGTCGGCATCGACCGGAACCAGGTAGTTCTCGCCGCCGGCCTCGATGCCGTGACCGGAATAATAGATGAAGGCGACGTCGGCGCCTTCTGCATCCTCCGTAAAGCGCTCCAGGTCGCGCTTCAGCTTCGCGGCGTCGCGATCGGTGACGCTGCGGGCGTCGAAGCCGAGATCGGTCAGCATCTTGGCCATGTCGCGGGCGTCATTGGCCGGGTTGGGCAGGGCGGCTATGTGCTCGTATGTCGACTGGCCGATGATCAGCGCCACGCCCTTGAGGCCTTTCGTCTCGGCAACTGCAAGCGTCGTCGCGGCAAGGCAAAGCAATGCGGCGACGAAAGCCTTCAGCCACGCCTGCCGCAAAAGATTACGCTTCGAGGTTTCGACAAAGGTCATTTGTCGTTCGTGTCCGCCCTGATGATCCAAGCCCTCTATAATGCTGTCAGTCTACCATGATCAAATTCGGGCATGAAATTCGGGCATGAAATTCGGGCATGAAATTCGGGTGCGATTGCGCCGTGACCGTGGCTCGCCTATCACGGGAAACTCGCCTGTCACGGTAAAAATGTCTCCGCTCACCGAAACCGTCCTTTTCGTCTTCAGCCTTGTGGCGCTCGGCTACCTCGCCGGGTTGACCGGCTATTTGAAACCGGCGAGCGGCGAGGGGATAGCCGATTTCGCAGTCAGCGTGGCGATGCCACTGCTGTTGTTCCAGACCATGGTGAATGCCGATTTCCACGGCGTGGCACCTTGGTCGCTGTGGGGCGCCTATTTCGCGGCAGTGGCAATCACCTGGGCCGCCGGCCATCTGGTCACGACCCGGATCTTCGGCCGGGATGCCCGCGCCGGCGTCGTCGGCGGAGTTTCATCGGCCTTTTCCAATATCGTGCTGCTCGGTGCTCCCTTTATCCTCGGCATATTCGGAGCGGACGGTTTCGAGGTGCTGTCCTTGCTGGTGTCGGTGCATCTGCCGATCATGCTGATGGCCTCGATCGTGTTGTTCGAAGTCTTCGGCCGCGGCAGCGGCGAACCCGTGCATCCCTTGCGCGTTATCCGTAGCTTCCTCAGGCGGCTTTTCATGAATCCGTTGATCATCGGCATTCTGGCAGGGCTTGCATGGCGCATCACCGGCGCGCCGCTGCCTGATGTCGCCATGCGCCTGGTCGATGCGCTGGCCGGTACGGCGGGGCCGGTGGCGTTGTTCGCCATGGGGCTCAGCCTGCGTCGCTTCGGCATTTCGGGCAATGTCAGGCCGGCGCTGGTGCTTTCGGCGTTGAAGCTGTTCCTGATGCCGGCGCTGGTCCTGGTCTTCGTCTGGCTGCTCGGCCTGCCGCCCTTGACGGCCAAGGTGGCGGTGATGGTGGCCGCGATGCCATCCGGCGTCAATTCCTATCTGATCGCGGTGCAGTTCAACACCGGCCAGGCGTTGGCGTCGAACCAGATGACCATTGCCACCGCCTGCGCCGCCGTCACCACCGCTTTCTGGCTGACGGTGGTGCTCCACGTTTTCTGATAGGGTATGTCGATATTCAGATGATACCGGCCCGCGATCGGCATGTCATAGGTCGGCCTGCTCTCGCCTCGGGCTGGTCCAACCCCTATATGCCATCTTGCGATTGCTTGCGGACCTTGCCCTAGGTAAAGAGCAGTGGCTCCGGCGTGCCGGCCGCAGTCCATGGCCCACGCTCACCGAAGACTTCACAGACCGGCCCGTCAGCGCGCCGAACGGAGGATAGACCATGCTTCAGAAAACCAGCCATTTCATGCGGCAGGCCAATCTCATCAATGGCGAGTGGGTGCAGGCCGACAGCGGCCAGACGGTCGACGTCAACAACCCGGCCACCGGCCTCAAGATCGGCACCGTGCCGAAGTCCGGCAAGGCCGAGACCCGTCGCGCCATCGAAGCCGCCGCCGCCGCCTTCAAGTCGTGGCGCAAGACGACCGCGCTCGAGCGCTCGAAGCTGCTGCGCAAGCTGCACGACGCGATGATGGACAATCAGGACGTGCTGGCCGAATTGCTGACCATCGAGCAGGGCAAGTCGCTGTTCGAATCAAAAGGCGAGATCGGCTCGGCGGCGTCCTATATCCTATGGTTCGCCGAGGAGGGCCGCCGCACCTACGGCGACGTCGTGCCTTCGCCATGGGCGGACCGCCGCATCCTGGTGACCAAGGAGCCGGTCGGCGTCATCGCCGCCATCACGCCGTGGAATTTCCCGTCCTCGATGCTGGCCCGCAAGCTTGGCCCGGCGCTCGCCGCCGGCTGCACCGCGGTCGTGAAGCCTGCCTCGCAGACGCCTTATTCAGGTCTCGCCTGGGGAGCGCTCGCCGAGGAAGTTGGTTTCCCCAAGGGTGTCATCAACATCCTGACCGGTTCGGCCAGCGAGATCGGCGACGAGATCTGCGCAAATCCGCTGGTGTCGAAGATCACCTTCACCGGCTCGACGGAGGTCGGCAAGCTTCTCATTCAGAAGTCGTCCGTCACCGTCAAGAAGGTGTCGATGGAGCTCGGCGGCAACGCGCCGTTCATCGTCTTCGACGACGCCGATCTCGAACGCGCCGTCGCCGGTGCGATCACCGCCAAATATCGCAATTCCGGCCAGACTTGCGTTTGCACCAACCGCTTCCTGGTTCAGGCCGGTGTCTATGACAAGTTCGTCGAGAAGCTCGCCGCCGCCAGCAACGGGCTGAAGGTTGGTTCCGGCCTCGAGGACGGCGTGCAGCAGGGACCGCTGATCGACGAGAAGGCGGTCGAGAAGGTCGAGGAGCTGATCGCCGACGCGACTTCCAAGGGCGGCAAGATCGTTGCCGGCGGCAAGCGCCATGCGCTCGGCGGTTCGTTCTTCCAGCCGACTGTCATCGCCAACGCCACACCCAAGATGCGCTTCATGAAGGAAGAGATCTTTGGGCCGGTAGCACCCGTGTTCAAGTTCGAGACCGAACAGGAAGCCATCGCGCTTGCCAACGACACCGAATTCGGCCTCGCCTGCTATTTCTATACCGGCGATCTCGGCCGCGCCTTCCGGGTCATGGAAGGGTTGAAATACGGCATGGTCGGCGTCAATGAAGGCCTCATCACCACGCCGGAGGCACCGTTCGGCGGCGTCAAGGAATCGGGCCTCGGCAAGGAAGGCGGACATCAGGGCATCGAGGATTACCTCGACACCAAATATGTCTGCATCGGCGGCCTCGGTCTCTGATAGGCTACCTCTGAGATGGGGGGCCGATGGCCTGCCCATCTCTCATGGGAAAACCAGCCGAAATCCTCTGGATCAACTGACATTTACGGGCATGGCGATGAAGGACGGCGAGGTTTTCGGTACGACGCAGGCAGGCGAGGCGGTGCGTCGCTTCACGATCAGGGGCGGCGGTATCACCGCCAACATCATCGGTCTAGGCGCTATCATCCAGGATCTGCGCCTGACCGGGCACGATGCACCGCTGGTGCTCGGCTATGACAATCTGGGATCCTATGAGACCGACACGGCCTTCTTTGGCGCGGTCGTCGGCCGCTATGCCAACCGCATCCGCGACGGCCGTTTCACCATTGGCGGCAGCCGCTACCAGACCGAGCAAAATTTCCTCGACAAGCATACGCTGCATGGCGGTTCGCAAGGTTACTCCCATCGGCCGTGGACGGTTTCCTTGCATGGCAGGGATTTCGTCACGCTGACCCTGCACGATCCCGACGGCACGATGGGTTTTCCCGGCGCGCTTGACGTCACCTGCACCTACCGGCTGAAGATCCCCGGCACGCTCAGCGTCGAACTGTCCGCCACCTGCGAGGAACCGACGCTGTGCAATCTCACCCAGCATTCTTATTTCAACCTGGATGATGGCGGCGCCGGCGACATTCTCGACCACAGGATGATGCTGAATGCCGGCGCCTATCTGCCGGTCGATGGCGACATGATCCCGACCGGAGTGGTCAAGCCGGTTGACGGCACGCCGTTCGATTTCCGCCAGGCGCGGCCGCTGCGTATGGAGACCGAGGGTGAACAACTGCCCTACGACCAGAATTTTTGCCTTGCCGCGTCACGTGGACCACTCAAGCAGGCGGCATGGACGCAAGGCGCCAATTCCGGTGTCGAGATGGAAGTCTGGACCACCGAGCCCGGCGTTCAGCTCTATACCGGCCAATATGTGACGCCGCGCACCGGGCTGGAGGGGCGCAACTACAAGGCCTTTTGCGGTTTCTGTCTGGAGCCGCAGGTGTGGCCGGATGCGCCGAATCGGCCATATTTCCCACAGGCGACGCTGTGGCCGGGCGCGATCTACCATCATGTCACAGAATATCGTTTCCGCCTGCCTTAAGGTCTGCCGATATTCAGGTGAGGCCGGCCTGCAAACAGCAGTTTCCTGCGCTTCCGGTGCTTACGCACCCAAAAGTACGCTCCGCTCCGGTTCTCGGAACCTACTGTTTTCGGCTCGGCCTGACCTGAATCTCACCGGACCTTAGCCTTCGAAAGCGTTTCGCAACGTCTCGAAAGGTGCCAGCGCGCCGCGCACCTGCACCACGGCGGCGGCGACACGATGGGCACGGCGCGCGGCTTCCAGCGGGTCGTGGCCGGCGAGTCGGGCCGCAAGGTAGCCGCCGTTGAAGGAATCGCCTGCGCCGGTCGTATCGACGGGGTCGGTGACATGGATCGCCGGGACTTCGCACAGCGTTCCTCCTTGGGCAATCAGCGCCGGTGCTTCGCCATTCTTGACGACGATCTCGCCAACGAGTTGCCCGAGCCGCTCTGCGGTCGCCTGCGGTGTTGCATCGCCGAACAGCATCTGCTCGTCGGGGAAGGTCGGCAATGCGATGTCGGTGACGGCAAGCGCTTCGGCGATCGCGGCCTGCGCCTCCTCACGATTGCGCCAGAGCCGCGGCCGGTAATTGGGATCGAATGCGACACGTGAACCAGCCGAGCGCGCCTTGGCGACGGCCGCTAACAGGGTGGCGCGCGCAGCCTCGTCCAGAATTGCCAAAGTAATTCCGCTGAAGTAGGCAAGAGACTGATTTTCCAGGCTTTTCGATAATGCTGCAGGATCAGAGGCAAGCTGCCGCGCAGCGGCGTCGGAACGCCAGTAGGTGAAGGAACGCTCGGCGCCGGTGAGCGTGATGGCATAGAGACCAGGCCGTGCCCCGGCTATCACCGGGCTGGAGCCGATGCCAATGCCGTTCTCGGCGAAAAAGCCGATCTGGCCTTGCGAAAACGGATCGTCACCGAAGGCGGAGACATAGGTTGCCGGCCTCTCAGTGCTCAACGCGTGCAGCGCCCACAGCGTGTTGAACGTGTCGCCGGCAAAGCCCATGCGCCAGTTCGGTCCCGTCTGGCCCGACAGTTCGAGCATGCATTCGCCGATCGAGGCGACGCCGTTTCCCGCCATCTGCAATCCTCCAGTGATCTCGCTGCTGTAGCTTTTTGCCACCGGCAGCGCCATGCTTGGCAAGCAGGGTTTTTTCCGCCATGGCGTTTTCGCACAGCTGGCGGGATGCGATCCGTCCGGCAGAGCGTTGTCTGCAGAAGAGGAAACGGTTTGGCATCGATATGGCGCTATCTTCTGGCAGGTCTTGGTCTGGCTGCCTTGCTGGTCGGCATTCTCGCGGTCGTCTATCTGACGGCGCCGCGGTCGTCGCAGCCCGCCGGCCCGGATGTCTCCCGGACGAAGAAAACCGCCAACGGGCTGTTCGTGGCAAGTTTTTTGCCGGAGCGAGGCGTTGTGCGGCAAGGCCAACTGCAATCCTGGCTGCTGACGCTGAAGACAAAGGCTGGAGCGCCGGTGGAAGGGGCCGCGATCGCGATCTCCGGCGGCATGCCGCTGCACAGTCACGGCCTGCCGACCAGCCCGCAGGCGACCGACTATCTCGGCGACGGGCGCTATCGCATCGAAGGGGTGAAATTCACTATGAGCGGTTGGTGGCAGCTGCATTTCGCCATTTCGGCCACGGCCGGCTCCGACACCGTGGTCTTCAACGTGGTGCTGTGAGCAAGAAATGAGGCGGCTTTCACGTTTTCTGGCGCTGATGGTTACCGTTATTGTTGCCGGTTGCGGCAAGCCTGACTTTTCCGACGCCGAGAAGAAGACCATCGCCTCGCTGGCGCTGTCGGCACTGCCGCCGCTGAAACCCGACACCACCAATCGTTTTGCCGATGTGCCAGCCGCCGCCGCACTCGGCTCGACGCTGTTCTTCGATCAGGGCATGAGCCGTGACGGCACGGTATCCTGTTCGACCTGCCATAAGATCGACCGTCAATTCCAGGATGACCTGCCGCAAGCCGTCGGCGTCGGCCACACCAACCGGCGCACTATGCCGCTGGCCGGCGTGGCGCGCGATCCTTGGTTCTTCTGGGACGGCCGCCGCGACAGCCTGTGGGCGCAAGCGCTGACGCCGCTCGAAAATCCGCTGGAGCAGGCGGGAAACCGCACTGCCTACGCGCATTACATCAAGGCGCGCTTCGGCGAGCGCTATGAGCGCATTTTTGGTCCGCTGCCCGATCTTTCCGGCATGCCGTTGAATGCCAGCCCACAGGGAAATGATGCCGAGAAGGCTGCCTGGAACGCGATGAGCGGTGCGCAGCGTGACGCCATCAACGGCGTCTATGCCAATATCGGTAAGGCGATCGCCGCCTTCGAACGCTCGATCGAGCCGGTGCCGACGCGCTTCGACCGCTTTGCGCTGGATCTCGTCACCGGCGCCGAGCCGAAAGGGGACGCCGCCTTCTCGAAGGAGGAAATCCTTGGGCTGAAACTGTTTATCGGCAAGGCCAACTGCGTGACCTGCCACAACGGCCCGCGCTTCACCGACAACGGTTTTCACAACACCGGCGTGCCGCCCGTTGCCGATCTGCCGCCGGATCGCGGCCGTATCGATGCCGTGGCCCAAGTCGAGGCCGACCCGTTCAACTGCTTCGGCGCCTATCGCGATGGCGACGCCGGCGCCTGCGGCGAACTGCGCTTCATGGTCAAGGATGCGCCGCAACTCATCCGCGCTTACAAGACGCCGTCGCTGCGCGGGGCCGCGACCCGTCCGCCCTACATGCACGCCGGTCAGTTCTCGTCGCTCGACGAGGTGGTTGCGCATTACGCCAAGGCTGCGCCCAGCGTCGAGGGGACATCCGAAGTTCACCCCCTGGAGTTGTCGGATCGTGAGCGTGCGGCGCTGGTGGCTTTCCTGAAGACGCTTTCGGAGTGAGTTACCGATCCTTGACCGTCTCCATTGCCACGAATGTCGAGGTCTGGGCCACATGGGGCAGGGCCGAGATGCGCTCGCCCAAGACGCGGCGGTAAGCGGCGATATCCCGGGTGCGGACTTTCAGCAGATAGTCGAAGCTCGACGCCATCATGTGACACTGCTCGATCTCCGGCACGGCGTGTACGGACCGGTTGAAGGCGTCGAGCGCGGCGGATCGCGTATCGGACAATTTCACCTGGACGAACGCGACGTGGCCTTCGCCTATCCGCTCGCGGTCGATGATCGCCTGGTAGCCCCTGATGTAGCCGTCCTTCTCCAGCCGCTTCACACGTGCCTGCACCGGCGTCTTCGACAGGCCGACCTTTGCCGCCAGTTCCGACATCGAAAGCCGTCCCTCGCTTGCCAGCGCCGCCAGAATATTCCTGTCGATGCGGTCCAATTGGTCTTCTGTCATCGAAAGTGCAGTCCATATGATAATTCTAGGCCGCTAGGATAGATCGAATGAGCTGCAATGTCGATTTCTTTGGACCGACTGAAATTTCTCACTTGTGCTAGCTTGCGCCTTTCGGTCCGGTGACCGCCGGCCCGCTCCCTGATGCTCGCTCCGCAGGACCGCCATGCCGCTCGATACCATCCGCCAGCAGATTCGCGCCAACTACCTTCCCGATGAAGACGAGGCCGTGAAGCGGCTGGCCGAGGCGACGGGGCTCTCCGCGAAAGACCGCAAGGCGATCTCGGCCCGGGCCGCCGATCTGGTGCGGGCGGTGCGCGGCTCGTCCGACCCGCGGCTGATGGAGGTTTTTCTCTCCGCCTATGGTCTCTCCACCAAGGAAGGCGTGGCACTGATGTGCCTGGCCGAAGCGCTGCTGCGCGTGCCCGACACCGAAACCATGGACGACCTCATCGCCGACAAGATCGCACCGCATGACTGGTCCGCGCATTCGGGCGGTTCGAGTTCGATCTTCGTCAACGCCTCGACCTGGGCGCTGATGCTGACCGGTCGCGTCCTCGACGAGGGCGAAGGCGGCATCGAAGGCACGCTGCGCTCAATGGTGCGGCGGCTCGGCGAGCCGGTCATCCGCAAGGCAGTGGCCGCCGCCATGCGCGAAATGGGCGAGCAGTTCGTGCTCGGTCGCACCATCACTGAAGCCGTCAAGCGCGGCCGGCCGATGACGCAGAAGGGCTATCTCTATTCCTTCGACATGCTGGGCGAGGCGGCTCGCACCGAGGCCGACGCCTTGCGTTATCACAAGGCCTATGCCGACGCGATTTCGTCGCTCGATTCCGGCTCCAACGGCCCTGATATCAGGCAGAACCACGGCATTTCGGTCAAGCTTTCGGCGCTGCATCCGCGCTACGAAGTGGCGCAGAAGGATGAGATGCTGCCGGTCATGGCCGAGCGACTGCTGTCGCTGGCGCTTGCCGCGCGCCATTCGCGCATGGGCTTGAACATAGATGCTGAGGAAGCCGACCGCCTCGATCTGTCGCTCGACGTCATCGAACGGGTGCTGGCCGAGCCGGAACTCGCAGGCTGGAACGGTTTCGGCGTCGTCGTCCAGGCCTATGGTCCGCGCGCCGCCTTTGCCATCGACTGGCTTTACGCGCTGGCCAAGAAATACGACCGCAACATCATGGTGCGGCTGGTCAAGGGCGCCTATTGGGACACCGAGATCAAGCGGGCGCAGACGCTCGGATTGTCAGGCTATCCCGTCTTCACCCGCAAGGCCAACACCGACGTCTCCTACATCGCTTGCGCGAAAAAACTGCTTGGCATGACCGACCGCGTCTATCCGCAATTCGCCACCCACAATGCCCACACCGTTGCCGCCATCCTGTCGATGGCCGACAATCGCGATACCTTCGAGTTCCAGCGCCTGCACGGCATGGGCGAGGCGCTGCACGAGACAGTGCGCCGGGCCGAAGGCACGCGCTGCCGCATCTATGCACCGGTCGGTGCGCATTCCGATCTGCTTGCCTATCTGGTCCGCCGGCTGCTGGAGAACGGCGCGAATTCCTCCTTCGTGCACCAGCTGACCGACGAGGATGTCGAGCCGGAGGACATTGCGCGTGATCCGCTCGAAACGGTCGAAAGCCAAGGTCCGGCCGCCAATCCGGCGATTGCCCGGCCTTCCCAGATTTTTGGGGCCGGCCGCCGCAACTCGAAGGGTTTCGATATCACCGACACGGTGACGCTGGCGACAATCGACAAGGCCAGGGCGGCATTCGCTGGGCCGGACCGCTGGCATGCCAAACCGATCACCCGCGCCGCCGGCTACGGCAAGCAGCGCGCGATCGTCAACCCGGCAAAGCCTTCCGAAGCGGTCGGCACGGTCAGCGAAGCCGCTGCCAAGCAGGTGGCGACCGCCGTGCGCTTTGCAGTGGAAGCGCAACCGGCCTGGGCGAAGCGTCCCGTGGGCGAGCGCGCGGCCATCCTGAACCGCGCTGCCGATCTCTACGAGGCGAACGCCGTCGAATTCTTTGCGCTCGCCACAAGGGAGGCCGGCAAATCGCTGGCCGACGGCGTCGCCGAGGTGCGCGAGGCTGTCGACTTCCTGCGCTACTACGCCACTGAGGCGGCCGATGCGGAGGCGGGCACGCAAGCGCGCGGCGCCATCGTCTGCATTTCGCCGTGGAATTTCCCGCTCGCCATCTTCACCGGCCAGATCGCGGCAGCGCTTGTCACCGGCAATTCGGTCATCGCCAAGCCGGCCGAGCAGACGCCGCTGATCGCCTTCCGCGCTATCGAACTGCTGCGCGAGGCCGGTGTGCCGGAAGACGTCATCCAGTTGCTGCCTGGCGACGGCCCATCGGTCGGCGGGCCACTCACCGCCGATCCGCGCATTGCCGGCGTTTGCTTCACCGGCTCGACCGAGGTCGCCAAGCTGATCGAGAAACAACTGGCCGAGACGGCCGCGCCCGACGCCATGCTGATCGCCGAGACCGGCGGCCTTAACGCCATGATCGTCGATTCCACGGCGCTGCCCGAACAGGCAGTGCGCGACATCCTGGCCTCGGCCTTCCAGAGTGCCGGCCAGCGCTGCTCGGCGCTGCGCGTGCTCTACGTGCAGAAGGACGTCGAGAAGAAGATGCTGGAGATGCTGAAGGGCGCCATGGAAGCACTCAGCATCGGCGATCCCTGGCGGATTTCAACCGATGTCGGCCCGGTCATCGACGACGAAGCGCAAAGCTCGATCCGCGAGTACTGCACGAAAATGGGCCTGCAGGGTCGGCTGATCGCCAAGCTCGATGCACCCAAGGAGGGCCGCTTCGTCGCGCCGCATGTCTTCCGGGTCAAGGGCATCGAGGACATGGAGCGCGAGGTGTTCGGGCCGGTGCTGCATGTCGCGACCTTCGACGCCGACGAGATCGATGCGGTCATCGCCGCCATCAACCGCAAGGGCTATGGCCTGACCTTCGGCCTGCACACTCGCATCGAGGGGCGCGTACAGCATTTCGTCGACGGCATCCATGCCGGCAACATCTACGTCAACCGCAACCAGATCGGCGCCGTGGTCGGTTCGCAGCCGTTTGGCGGGGAGGGGCTGTCCGGCACCGGACCCAAGGCCGGCGGTCCGCACTATCTCAGGCGCTTCCGCAAGGGGCCGGAGGCCGGAACCCATGTGCAGGATGGCCATAAGGTCACGGCGACCGAACTTGCCGACAATCTGCCCGATCCCGCACTTGGCGGCTGGTCGACGCGCCCGGACCGGATCGCCATTCTGAGGAAACATCTGCGCGGCAAGGGTGCCGCGGCCATTGGTGCCGCCGCTGGCATCGACTTCGGCCAGGTCGATCTGCCCGGACCGACCGGCGAGGCCAATACGCTGTCGCTGTCGCCACGCGGGCGGGTGCTGTGCCTAGGCCCCGATGGCGACACGCTGTTGGCGCAGACGATCCAGGCGCTCGCCGCCGGCAACGCGGTGCTGGCGGTTGCGCCCGGCGCGCCGGCAGCCCTTTCCGCATTGACTGGCAAGGGCCTCCCCCTGGCCGCCATAGACGGTCGTCCCGATCCGGTCGAAGCGCGCTCGCTGCGCGTCGATGTCGTGGCTTTTTCCGGCACGCCCGAGGCCGCGCGCATCGTGCGCAAGGTCATTGCCGACCGCTCCGGCCCGATCGTGCCGCTGGTCAGCGAGGTGCTGAACCCGGCGGCCTATGCACATGAACGCGCCGTCTGCGTCGACACCACCGCCGCGGGCGGCAATGCGAGCCTGCTGGCCGGGGCTTGACCCGGCCAGTCGTTACGCACCTTCGACGACGGAAAAACCCTCAAACTGGGGGTGGCCGAGATAATGGACCTTTGTCGTGCCGACATTTCGGTGGGCGGCCCGAAAATTCTCCGATTTGGTCCAGGCGATAAAATCATCATGGCTCGCCCACACCGTGTGCGACGCAAACAGCGTGTAGCCTTCGGTCTCGTTGACGGGGCCACGCAGCAGATGGAATTCCCTAAAACCCTTCATCTCCGCGAGGCTGGAGTCGCGGTTCTTCCATACGGCTTCGAAATCGTTCTCCGAGCCGGTCTGCACCTTGAAGCGGTTCATGGCGATGTACATGGTGGTTCCTTTCAGAATTGATGGACGACGATTGA
The DNA here is from genome assembly GCF_040321205.1 of Mesorhizobium sp. M0496. Lineage (NCBI taxonomy): Bacteria > Pseudomonadati > Pseudomonadota > Alphaproteobacteria > Hyphomicrobiales > Phyllobacteriaceae > Mesorhizobium > Mesorhizobium sp. M0496. Next base: position 17,141 of record NZ_JAMYRC010000004.1, read on the forward strand.
CCGTTGGTTTGGAAACGGCGAACCGGGGCTCAAAACGGACCGATTGCGCCGGTGAAGACGAGACTGTCGCCGACCTTTGGCGGGATGGGTGGAAAGGGTGCTGCCTTGCGCACGATGCCGAGCACGACCTGATCGAAATCTGGCGATCCGGAGCTTTGCAGGATGCGCAGTTCATCGATGCCGCCACGGCTGCCAATGACGAATGTCACAACGGCGTTGTTGCGTGCGGTCAATTGCACCGAAGGTGGAACGCCGCGATTGACGCGGCTGAGCTTTCTGATGACGTCGCTGCGGTAGCTGTCTTCCACGGCGCTGCCTGCCTCTTTCTGCTTCTTGCCCTTGCTGGCGGCCTGCGCCAGCCGGTCCTGACCATCCGCCGTGCCGCGCTTCTCATCCGTCGCCTTTGAAGGGGCAGCAGCCGTAGTTGGCCTGGCGCTGGGAATCGGCGGCTGCTCCGGAACGGCCACGGTCGCATCGGCGCTCTCGGACTGAACGGTCGACCGTGCCGGCGTTTCGGTCTTGGGAGCCACGCTCTGGTCATCGGGGCGTGGGGCGCCGGCGACCAATATGTCTGGCGTAACTGGCGACTGTTTGACAGGTTCCGGCAAAGGCTTGAGCGGCGGCTTTGCCGCTTCCTCGGCTGGTTGAGAAGGCTCCGTTGGCGGCGGCTTGGGCGGCGTTGCCGGCTGTGGTTTGGCCGGTTGCGGGTTCGGTACCAGCGCAACATTTATGGCCGCCGGATCTTTATCCAGCGTGCTGCCGACCACGTTGCTGCCCGACTGATCACTGCCTTCCGGCTGCTCGGCATCCTTGGAATCGAATGTCCCCGAAGGCGAGATCAGAAAGGCCGCCGCCACAGCGGCATGGAGCAGACACGAGACGATGATCGCTGCCGTCCATTTGCTGTTCCAGGCCGATGGCCGCGGCAGCGCAAGCGGCTCGGTTGGCGTTATCGCCAGCTCGGCGCCAGCTTCGGGGAGGGGACTGATATCCTGCATGTCTCGCGTCGAGACCTGCAGCGACCCGAGCAGAATTGTCAAATCAAGATCGCTTGGTCCAGAGGACAGCGCGCGGAAGCCGGCCACAGGCCATGCCACTGTGTTTCGCGTGAATGCGGGATGCAGTCCCACCTCAGACGCCGAAAGCGATACCGGTCTTGGTGTCCGTCTTCAGCTTGCGCATGCAGGCATTCGGTTCGACGCCGGTGCCGGTGCATTCGGTCGCGCTGTTGATCAGCACTCGGCTGACTTTAGCGCATTCGGTGCCGGCCAGATCGAAACGCGTCACCTTGGTCTTGCCCGCCGGCAATTCCTTGAAGTCGAGCACTGTCAGCCGGTCGACCACGCCGGCTTCATTGAACAGTGCGATCTCGAACGCCGCCTTGGAGAGGTCGGCGCCGAGATTGTTGTTGACCACGAAGGTCAGGCGGCAACCCTTGTCGGAGGGTTGCGCAGCGTTGAGTTCGAGGCTGAGCGCGGGGACCGGCGCGGACTGTTGTGCCCACGCCGGAACCATCGCAAGCGACATCGCCAGCGTCGAGGTCAGCAGACGAAGGGATGTCGTCAAGCTCGTCATTGTCATCAGCCTCCAAACCGCATCGTTGCCGCCAGCTTCAGCGTTATGCCCGGCTCGTAGACCACGACTGTCGTGCTGCCGTTGAGCGGGTTGGCGTATTTGACATCGAACAGATTGTCGGCGCGGAAATCAACCTTCAGATTGTCCGTCGCCTGATAGCTGGCGAAGGCATTGACCAGCGTATAGTTCTTGGCCACCGCATTGCCCTTCGGCTTGCCATTGTACTGCACTTCGCCACCGACGGTCAGCTTGTCCTCGAGGAAGCGCAAGCCGAGCTGCGCCGTGACCTGGGAGGAGGGGATGGTGGCGAGATCTGCCCGGTCGCCTTCATATGAGATCGTGTGACCGTTGATGATGGAGGCCGAAAGTCCGGCATAGCCCCATGCCGCGTCGTAAACGCCTTCCATCTCGAAGCCGTTGATCTTGGCCTTGGCGAAATTCTGATACTGGAAGCAGATCGGTATGCCGGGGCCGAACGGGCAGCCACTGGTCGGGTCGAACGGCGACAGCGTCACGCCATCGATATAGTCGTCGACATCGTTGTTGAAATACGCCGCCTTGAGACGAAACGCGTCGCCAGCCTCGAGGATATCGTTCTGCTTGTAGTTGACGCCGAATTCGGTCGTCTTGCCGGTCTCAGGCCGCAGATTGGGATTGGGCAGGAACGGGAAACTGACGCCCGCCGGGTGATTGCCGCTGATCAAGGTCTCGGTGATCGATGGCGAGCGATAGCCCTCGGCGTAGGTGCCGTAAAACTGAAGGCCTGCAAGGCCTGCCGATTCGAACGGTGAGACACCGACAGTGATCCGGGGCGATACCCTGTCGCCAGATATATCGTGAGTGTCATCCTTCAAGCTGTAGCTGTCGTAGCGAAGACCGGCGATGACTTCGAGCCAATCCCAGGTGAGCTTGTCCTGGATGTAAGCGCCTGACACGTTCCGCTTACCGGAGGGCGTGTAGAAACTGTCGCCGCCGGCCGTGCCGCCAGTCTTGACATTATCGCCGGCCCAGTCGCCGCCATAGGTCAGTTCGTGCGCGATACCCGCGGTCTCGAATCTGGATGTGTTCCAGATATCGATGCCGGTCGTGCCGATATCGAACGTCGATGTCGAGCCAGCCGGCAACACCACGGGAAGGCCGGTGCTCGGATCAAACCGTTTGAGAGGAACGAGGCTGGTCAGGTCGAGGTTGGTCTTGTTGTAGGAGGTGTTGATGTGGAGATCGAGCCAGCTCTTGTCCTCATCCGTGATGTTGTAGCGGGCCGTGAAGGTGTTCGACTTCAGGTCGACGTCATTGACGGGCACGCCGCCGCTGATCTCGTTCCAGCCGTCGCTTGAGCCGACCCAGCCGAGCTTCAGTTCGCTGTTGTCGGTCGGCCGGATGGTGGTCTTGAGCAGGCCGCTGAGCACGTCGAAACCGGTGCCCTTGACGGTGTCGCCGCCGCCATCCTTGTAATCGTCGTAGTCGCGGTAGACTATGTTGCCGAGCGCATCCCAGTTCTCGTTGAGGCGGTAGGCGCCGGATGCGCTGGTGGTCCAGCCCTTGCCGTTGCTCTCATAGCGTCCCGTGACGGAACCGGCCCACGTCTCGTCCGGCTTGAGAAAGTCCGTGGCGTCCTTGGTGTCGAAGAAGACGACGCCGCCGATGGCGCCCGAGCCGTAGGTGTTGGCGACTGGACCACGGATCACATCGACGGATTTGACGAGTTCCGGGTCGATATAGAAGGTCGACTGCGTGCCGTGGTCGGAGCGCTGGAAATTCTGCCGTGCGCCGTCGACGATAACGGCGACGCGGCCGAAATCCTGCAAGCCGCGGATGTTGATGCTGGTGCTGACGCGCCTGGCGTCGGCCTGCGCCGCTACACCGGGCACGCCGAGCAGCATCTCGTTCGGCGTCGTCGCCATGCGGCGGTCGAGCTGTTCCTGGCCGACATGGCTGGCCGACGCCAGCGATTCGATCGCCGTCTCGCCGGTGCGGCTGATGACGAGGATCTTGTCGAGCAGCGTCGCTCCCGCCGGTGCCGCCTTTTCCTCGTCAGCCTTCTTCGTCTGATCCGCCGGCTGCGCCGCCTGCTGGGCGTTGGCCAGTTGCGCCGACAAGGCGATCGCCGCCACGCTTGCCAGCAAAGCCGCCGCGCCGTTCATTGCCGACCGGCCGCGCCATTTCCAAGTCACCAACCCCATGCCCCAACTCCAAAGTCCAGGTTTCATGCTGGCTGGCCCGGGGCTGGCTGGCATTTTTGATCTTATCCGGCGTCTTAAATCTTGACTCATTTAATCCGGTATTGCACTGACTAGTAAACATGATTATTCAAGTCAAGATATGAATCGGATTACGCAACGCCTAGCCAGACGCCCGGCACAGGAAAGGGATCGATCCAGATGAACACCCACAATCCCAACGATTTTCGCTATCGCGTCCGCCGTTCCGACGATGCCTCTACCCGTTTCGACCGGGTTCCGCTGGCGGTGCGAACCCTGTCCAGCAACACCCTGTTCCAGGGCGAACACGAGATCGGCATCGAGCATCATGGTGCGCTCTACCGGCTGAAGATCACCCGGCAGGGCAAGCTCATTCTCAACAAGTAAGGCAAGGCAGTAGGGACGAGACATGGACCAGCGCGTAAAACCCGCCCCGCATGAAATCCGGCGGGCACGGACAGACAATCCAAAGGCGCGCGAGCGTGATCTGGCTGCCCAACTCGGCATTTCGGAGGCCGAGCTGGTCGCCGCGCATTGCGGCGACGGCGTCGTCCGCATCGAGCCGCGCGTCAACGATCTGCTGACCGGCCTCGAGGCCGTCGGCGAGGTCATGGCGCTGACCCGCAATGAAAGCGCGGTGCACGAAAAGATCGGCGTCTATGACAAGGTCGTCACCGGCAACCACAATGCCATGGTGCTTGGCGAAAACATCGACCTGCGCATCTTCCCGAAGGTGTGGGTGCATGGCTTTGCCATGGAAAAGCGCGATGGCGACGAGATCCGCCGCAGCCTGCAGTTCTTCGACGCGGCAGGCGAGGCCGTGCACAAGGTGCATCTGCGGCCGGCCTCCAGCCTCTATGCGTATCAAAAATTGGTCGCCGCGCTCGAATCGTCCAATCAGGAGCCGACGGTCGACATTTCAGGGCCACTCCCCGATGACGAGATCCATGGCGACGAAACGACCGCCAATCTCGACGACCTGCGTGACCGCTGGAGCCGGCTGACCGACGTGCACCAGTTCTTCGGCATGCTGAAGACGTTGAAGCTCAGCCGCCGGCAGGCGGTGCGCATGGTCGGCCAGGACTATGCCTGGCTGCTCGACAATGACGCTGTCCGTGCCATGTTCCGTCACGCCGCGGAAGGCGAGATACCGATCATGTGCTTTGTCGGAAACCGCGGCTGCATCCAGATCCATTCCGGATCGATCAAATCCATCAAGCCGATGGGACCATGGATCAACGTGCTGGACGAAACCTTCCATCTGCACCTGCGAACCGACCACATCCACGAGGTCTGGGCCGTGCGCAAGCCGACCAAGGACGGTCATGTCACCTCGATCGAGGTCTATGACGCCGGGGGCAAGATGATCATCCAGTTCTTCGGCAAGCGTCATGAGGGCGAGAGCGAGCGTGACGATTGGCGGTTCCTGGCAGAGAACCTGCCGCGCATCCCAAGCCCGACTGCAGCCTGAGGAGAACGACAATGGGTTGCATTTCCAAGATCATCGCCGGGCCGGCGATCGGTCTGTCCCTTGCTTTCGTCGCACTGCAACCTGTCAATGCCACGGAAGGCACGGCCGTGTTTGCCGATCCCTCGAGGATTGCGGCCATTGGCGGCTCGATCACCGAGATCGTCTACGCGCTCGGCGAGGAGAAGCATCTGGTGGCGCGCGATTCCACCAGCCGGTATCCCAAGGCGGCGCTTGAGCTGCCTGATGTCGGCTACATGCGCGCTCTGTCGCCGGAAGGCGTCCTGTCGGTCAATCCCACCGGCATCCTGGCGCTGCATGGCAGCGGTCCCAAGGAAGCCGTCGATGTCTTGAAGAAGACGAGCGTCCCATTCATCGAAGTGCCTGAGCACTATAGCCACGAAGGCATCCTCGAGAAGGTCCGCATCGTCGGCAAGGCGCTTGGCGTCGATACCAAGGCCGAGGTGCTGGCCAAGGAGCTTGATGCCAAGCTCACGGCAGCCGAACAGCAGACGGCGTCGATCAAGGAGCGCAAACGCATCCTGTTCGTGCTGTCGATACAGGGCGGCAAGATCCTGGCGGCCGGCAGCGAGACCGCCGCCGACGGCATGGTCAGGCTGGCTGGCGGCGTCAACGCGGTCGAGGGCTTTTCCGGCTACAAGCAAATGTCCGACGAGGCTGTTGTCACCGCCAGGCCGGACGTGATCCTGATGATGAGCAATGCCGGACCGCCGGTATCGGACGACGAATTGTTCGGCAATCCGTCGATCGCCTCAACGCCGGCCGGAATAGCGCGCAAGCTGATCCGCATCGATGGCGGGTACCTGCTCGGCTTTGGGCCGCGTACGGCCGACGCCATCCACGACCTCGCTGTCTCGCTTTATGGCGGGCAGGTCACGGACTGAGCAGGCAGATCATGGTCGATCAATCGATCGCCGGTCCGGTGATGGCAAGCGCATCCGAAGGCGACCGGTCGGGCCGCGCCCGCATCGTCATCCTTCTGCTGTGCCTGGGGCTCGTGGCCGCCGTTTTTCTGTCGCTGACATCGGGGGCGTCGGACGCATCGGCCGTCAACGTCATCGGCGACTGGCTGTTCGGCGCCGTGCCCGGCGACGCCGCGCTGAGCGCCCGCGACAGCCTGATCGTCTACGACATCCGCCTGCCGCGTATTATCCTCGGCATGCTGGTTGGCGCGGCGCTCGCGGTCTCCGGCGCGGTCATGCAGGGGCTGTTCCGCAATCCGCTAGCCGACCCCGGCCTGATCGGCGTTTCGGCCGGCTCCAGCCTGGGCGCGGTTGCCGTCATCGTGCTCGGCGCCACAGTGTTGGCTCCGGTGACAGCCTTGCTCGGCACGCTTGCACTTCCGTTGGCGGCCTTCTCCGGCGGGCTCGCCACGACGCTGGTGCTCTATCAGGTTGCGACTCGGCGAGGGCAGACCTCGGTCGCCACCATGCTGCTCGCCGGCATCGCGCTGGCAGCACTCGCCATGGCGCTGACCGGCATCCTCATCTTCATGGCCGACGATCGCCAGTTGCGCGACCTGACCTTCTGGCAGCTCGGATCGCTCGGCGGCGCGACCTGGGCGAAGATTGCTTCCGTCGGGCCGATCATCGTGCTGGCGCTGGCGGCGATGCCATTCCTGGCACGCGGCCTCAACGCGCTGGCGCTGGGCGAGGCGACCGCCGGCCATCTCGGCATTCCGGTGCAGCGGCTGAAATACACGGCCATCGTCGGCGTCTCGGCGGCGGTCGGCGCATCCGTCGCCGTCAGCGGCGGCATTGGCTTTGTCGGCATCGTGGTGCCGCATCTGCTGCGCCTGCTGATTGGTCCGGACAATCGCTATCTGCTGCCGGCGTCGGCGCTGCTCGGCGCCTCGCTGCTGCTTCTGGCCGATGCGGTGGCGCGCACCATCGTGGCGCCGGCCGAATTGCCGATCGGCATCGTTACCGCGATCGCGGGCGCGCCGTTCTTCCTTTGGATCCTGCTGCGCAAGCGCGGCGTAGTCGACCTGTGAGTCGTTTATTTGCGAGAGTTGGGATGATCGAGGCAAGGGACGTTTCGGTTGATATCGCCGGCAGGCCTATCGTCGCCGGTGTCGATTTCCACGCGCGCCCCGGCGAGATCGCTGCCATCGTCGGCCCCAATGGTTCGGGCAAAACGACCTTCCTCAAGGCGCTTTCCGGCGAACTCGCCTATACCGGGCGCATCGCCCTCAACGGCCGGGATCTCTGCGCGATGAAGCCGGTTGAGACCGCCGTCCATCGGGCAGTGTTGCCGCAGGCGACGACGCTGTCGTTCCCGTTCACGGTGCGAGAAGTGGTCAAGCTTGGCCTTGTCGGCGGCCGCTCGGGCGTCTTGCCGGGGGAGGATGCGCGGCTGCCGGAACGGGCGCTGGCGCGCGTCGATCTCGACGGCTTTGCCGGACGCTTCTACCAGGAGCTTTCGGGCGGCGAACAACAGCGCGTCCAGCTTGCGCGCGTGCTGTGCCAGGTCTGGGCGCCGGTGCTCGACGGCAAGCCGCGATACCTCTTCCTCGACGAGCCGGTTTCCAGCCTCGACATCAAGCACCAGCTGATCATCATGAACATTGCCCGCGACTTTGCCAGAAGGGGTGGCGGCGTGGTCGCCATCCTGCACGACCTCAATCTCACGGCCATGTATGCCGACCGGATCTTCGTCATGCACCGCGGCCGGCTGGCCGCCGCCGGGTCGCCTCAGGACGTGCTGAGCGATGACCTGATCGAGAAAGTGTTCGACTGCCGGCTCAGGGTCGGCGTGCTGCCGGCCGGGAACATGCCGTTCGTGCTGCCGCAATCGGCGGTCAGCTGATATTCAGGTGAGGCCGGTCTGCAAATGGCGGCTTCTTGCGCTTCCGGCATCAATTGTGGAAGTCGGCACCCCTCATTGCCCTGCCGGCATTTCTCCCCTTAGAACGGGCGAAAGACGCTCAGGCAGCCGGGGCGCGGCGCTCCATCAGCATATCGATGCCGAGCAGGTTGCGCACATTCGGCCGCGCTGCCACCAGATCGGCGATCGTGTAGCGCTCCAGCACCGCGAAGAACGCGTTTAGCGCCTCGCGCAATGCCGAATTCAGAGCACAGCTGTCGACCAGCGGGCATTCGGCAGCATCGTTCTCGAAGCATTCGGCCATGGCGAAGCTTTCTTCCGTAACGCGCACGACATCGAACAGGCTGATGGCTTCGGCCGCCCGGCCAAGTTTGACGCCGCCATTCCTCCCACGCACGGTCTGGACAAGGCCGTGCTCGACCAGCGGCTGCAGGATCTTGAACAGGAACAGTTCCGACACCGAATAAGCGGCCGCGATCTCGGGGATGCGGCTCAATCGGTCATCATTGGCCGCGCAATACATCAAGATGCGCATGGCATAGTTGGTCTGGCGCGTAAGCCGCATTTTGTCCTCACAAGGCACTGGCGCGATGCAACCACGCCAGATCTGGAAATTTTGCTGATGCGGCTTTGACCCGAATTCCGGATTCGCCACATTAGCCTGGGCGGAATATGGCCCATACCTTGGAACAATTCCAGACTAGCTTCGACCAATAGATGAATTTTCTCCTCAACTTTGTGCGCGCGCCCGAGCAAGATTCGGCGCGAAACCGGCTGTCGCGGGTATTTTGGCCGTCAAACCACTAAATAGCCTGAGATCGACGAGGAGCGGCTCACCCATGTCACAATCGGCTTCGTCCCTTGCGCCTGTCCGTTTCGATACCGACGCGGATGCCAAGCTTTCCGCGTTGCGGCGGACAAAATTCGTTGCAGCGGCCGCATTGGCGCTTTGCGTGCTGGTATTTGCGCTCGCCAAATCATTCGAGCACATCTATCCGTGGCTCGGCTTCGTCGCTGCCTTTGCCGAGGCGGCGACCATCGGCGGGCTGGCCGACTGGTACGCGGTGGTGGCGCTGTTCAGGCGGCCGCTGGGGCTGCCGATCCCACACACCGCCATCATCCCCGAGAACCAGAACCGCATCGCCGACAATCTCGGCCGCTTCATCGAGGTCAACTTCCTGGCGCCCGAGCCGGTGCGCGAAAAGCTTGCCGAGGTCGATTTCTCGGCGCTGGTCGCCGACTGGCTGGCCGATACCGAGCGCGCCGCCGACCTGTCGCGCTTCGTCGTGCGGCTGGTGCCGCAGACGCTGGCCGCCGTCGAGCAATCCGGCCTGCGCGGCTTCGTCACCAGCCGCATGCTCGAGCAGATCGAGAGAGTGCCGTTGGCGCCGCTGGCAGCCGAGCTATTGTCCGCGCTAACCGATGATCGCCGTCATCAGAAACTGTTCGATGAATTCACCAAGGTGATCGGCCGGTTTCTCAACGACGAACAGGCGCTGGCGACGATGCGCGAGAAAATCCGCGAGGAATTGCCGTCGCTGTTCAACCTGTTCAAAGCCGACGCCTATCTGCTGAAGAAGATCGTCGCCTCGGCCGGTTCGCTGCTCGACGAGGTGAGGGCCGATCCCGATCACCCGATGCGTGCCGAATTCGACCATTTCGCTCGAGGCTTCATCGAAAAGCTGAGGACATCGAAGCAATATGCCAAACGCGCCGAGAAGTTGAAGCGCGATTTCCTGGCTCGGCCGGAGGTCAAGGGATTGGCCGGCGACATGTGGGCAAGCCTCAGCCAGTTCATCGAGCAGGACGCCAAGGCGCCGAATTCGGTTATCCGCGCGCATCTTGCCAACATGTTCGTCGAGGTCGGCCGCCATCTTGCCAGCGATGCGCAGATCAGGGCCGACATGAACCAAGGGTTCGTGGTGGCGCTGGCGTCGTTCGTGGAGAGCCAGAAGAGCGGCGTGTCGACCTTCATCGCCGACCAGGTCAAGCGCTGGGACCTGGCGCAGCTGACGCGGCTGATCGAGATGAACATCGGCAGGGACCTGCAATATATCCGCTTCAACGGCATGATCATCGGCGGGCTCGCCGGTGTCGTGCTCTATGTCGCCGAACTGCTATTCCTCGTGAATTGATGCGCGGTGGCGCAGTGCTGATTCCATCGCGTTCGAAATGGACTCACGGCACGCGAATGCTATTCTCTTGCCGAGGGCGCCCGCATTTGCGGCAAAGGGGAGCAAACGAGCATGGCAAAACAACCGGAATCCGATTCCTTCATGGACATGTTCGGCAGGTTCGGCCGCGACCTGAAGGTGCCCAATGTCGATGTCGAGGCGATCCTCGCGCATCATCGCAAGAACCTCGAAGCGCTGGAGAAATCGGCACGAGCCGGCGCTGCCGGCGCGACCTCGCTGTTGTCCAGGCAGCGCGAGATGCTGCAGGACACACTGCGCGAAGTCACCGATATGGCGCAAAACTACAAGGCGCCGGGCAATCCGCAGGAACTGATGGCCAAACAGACGGAGTTTGCCAGAAAATCCTTCGAGGCCGCGTTGAAGAACGCCGGCGAAGTGGCTGAACTGGTCAAGAAATCCGGCACCGAATCGGTCGACATCCTGCGCACGCGCATCAAGGAGGCGATGGAGGAAATCCGCGCCGGCTACGAGAAGAAGTAGCAGATATGGCCGAGGCCGGCTCATTGCTGCCGGCAGCCCTGAAAGCCAAGAAATCCCGATCTGACCTGCCGTTGTGCTGGGAGGCATGGCGCGATTGCCGCCGGATTCGGAGGAACGGATTCGCGCAGGGCGAATTGACAGAGGCCGTCAGTTCGTGGTCCGGAGGCTCTGCAAGCGATCGGGAAAGCAGGAATGACTGAAATACGGCCTAAAACGCCGCCGACCTTCGACCAGTTGAGGACGATGGCCGGGCAGGAGCTTGGTGTGTCGGAATGGACGACGGTCGACCAGAATCGCATCGACCAGTTCGCCGAATGCACCGGCGATCATCAATGGATTCATGTCGATCCTGAAAGGGCGCGGCGGCAAAGCCCGTTCCGCACGACGATCGCGCATGGCTACCTGACGCTGTCGATCATCGGCGCGTTGGCGCTCGGCATGGGCATCGTGCCCGAGAATACGCAGGCCGCCTTCAATTATGGCTTCGACAAGGTGCGGTTCCTGGCGCCGGTCAAGGTCGGCGCGCGCATCAGGCTGCGCACCAGGCTGCTGTCCGTGGAGGACAGAGGGCCAGGCCAGTATCTGATGAAGGCAGCCAACACCGTCGAGATCGAAGGCGAGGAAAAGCCTGCTCTGACGGCTGAAACGCTGGTCATGCTCTATGAGCGCCGCAAGCGGGCAGGGGCCTGAGAGCGATCCGCTAGGAGCCGTCGGTTTGCGCAAAGTCAGAGGTTTCTGACCAGTCTCTGCCGCCTGAACTCGGCGCGGGCCGAGAGCAGTGCGAGGAACAACGCGACCAGCGCCAGCACCGTTGCCGTCTGAAATGTGACCTGCATTCCCTGGGCGGCGGCCTCGGAACTCACAAGACCACTGCCTTCGTGTCCTCTAGCCGATGCGACGGCGAATATGGTGCCCATCAACGATGCGCCGGTGATGAGACCGAGATTGCGCGAAAGGTTGAGCAGGCCGGAAACGACGCCACGTTGGCTGGCTCCAACACCGGTCATGACAGCTGCATTGTTGGATGTCTGGAACAGCGCGTAACCGATGCAGGTGACGGTGATCGGAACGACATAGCCTGCAATGCCGAGTTTGGTCATGGCGAGCGACAGCAGGAACGTGCCCGTTGCAAGGCTGTGCAGTCCGGCGACCATCATCCTGTGAGCGCCGAAGCGGTCGGTCAGGCGTCCGGCCACCAGCGCCGACAGGGTCGAAACGAGCGGACCGGTCGACAGCACGAGGCCGACCATTGCGGCATCCAGCCCGAGCCCGCGCGACAGGTAGAACGGGGCCACCACCAGGGTCGCCATCATTACCGTGGCGACAACGAGGCTCATGGCGAGACTGGCGCTTAGCTGGAGGTCGCGGAAGCTGGCAAAATGGATCAAGGGGTTTTTCACTCTCGCCTGCGCGGCGGCGAAGAGAACAACACCAATGCCGGCAGCTATCAGCAGGCCGATGTTGAGCGCTTCGAAATTGCCTCTGCCAAGCGTCATGGCCAGCGCATAGGCGGCCAATGTCAGGGCCAGCAGGACGGTGCCCGTCACATCGAACGCGCCTCGGTCGACCTGCGCGGTTTTATTGCGCGCCGGCAAGGCACGCCAGGCGAGAGCGAAGGTGAGCATACCTAGCGGGACATTGACGAGGAAGATCGCCCTCCAGCTGAAGCCGGCGATCAAGAGGCCGCCGAGCGAAGGGCCAAGCGTCGTGCCGATCGCGGACATGGCGCCGAGCAGGCCCATGGCACTACCGGTTCGCTCCTTGCTCACCGTTTCCGCGACAAAAGCCAGCGTCAGCGCCATCATCAACGCCGCGCCAAGCCCTTGCACGGCGCGCGCGGCGATCAGTAGCCCGAGTGTCGGCGCCAGGCCGCAGAGCACCGATGCCGATGTGAACAGCGCGATGCCGCCAAGCAGCAACGGCCGGCGCCCGAACATGTCGGCCAGCCGTCCGGCGCTGACGATCAGCGTGGTGATGGCGAGGAGATAGGCCAGAACAACCCATTGCACGGACTGGAACGATGCGCCGAAATTCTGCATCAGCGATGGCAGCCCGACGCTGGCAATGCTGGTTCCCAGCGACGACAGCAGCGTGGCGAGCGACAGGCTTGCCAGCGCCCAGCGGGCGGATTGCATCTGTGGCAGCGCCGATGCGCGCCCGTCCCGATTTTGCCCAGCGATTGCCACGGCGATCTCCTTTCCATCAGCTCCAGTGCCGGAGCCAGCGGAGATTTAGTCTCTTGATCGATATGGCGGAAGGCGCAGCATTTGCATCTTATTCGTGCGTCAAACGCCATATCATATGCTATGATCCGCCAATGGCATCGCCCGATCTCAATTTGCTGTTTGCTCTCGACGTCCTGCTGTCCGAAGGCAGCGTGGCGCGCGCCGCCAGCCGCCTGCGGCTCAGCCCTTCGGCGATGAGCCGCACCTTGGCGCGGCTGCGCGAGGCGACGGGCGACCCGCTGCTGGTTCGCGCCGGTCGCGGCCTTGTGGCGACGCCGCGTGCGGAAGAACTGCGACAGCAGGTTGGCCGTGTTGTTCAGGATGCGGAGGCGCTGCTGCGTCCTGCCAGACTGCTTGATCTCCGGAGCCTGGACAGGGTCTTCACGTTGCGCACCAATGAGAGTTTCATCGAAGAATTCGCGCCTCGTCTCGTCGCTCGTATCCAGGCCGATGCGCCCGGCGTGCGGCTGCGATTTGCACCGAAGTCCGACAAGGACGTCATGTCGCTGCGCGACGCGGCGATCGATCTGGACATAGGCGTCGCTGGCGAGACCGGACCGGAGGTGCGCATTCAGGCATTGCTTCGCGACCGCTTCATCGGCGCCGTGCGAATGGGCCATCCCCTGAGTGAGGGCGCGGTGACGCCCGAGCGGTATGCTGCAGGCCGGCACATCAGCGTTTCACGGCGTGGCCGCGAGAAAGGGCCGATCGACGAGGCTTTGAACTTGTTTGGGCTGCAGCGGACAGTCGTGTGCATGGTTTCCGGTTTCTCGGCGGCACTTGCCATGGCGCGCACGTCAGACCTGATCGCCAGCGTGCCCGAGCGGCATACCGAAGGCGCACGTACAGGCATGTACAGTTTTCCCCTGCCGGTTGCCACCGCTGGGGTCACCATCTCCATGCTGTGGCACCCGCGCCTCGACGCCGATCCGGCGCAACGCTGGCTACGCAACTGCGTGCGAGAGGTCTGTGCGGCGTCGCGCTGACCGACAACCGTGCACGTCAACGCGCCATCGCCGCCTCGAGTACTTTGAAAATCCGCTCGTCCGCGCATTGGGCAACGTTGAAGCGCAGGAAACGGCTGGCCGTTCGGGACAGGCTGAATGCGTTTCCGGGCGCCAGCACGATGTTGTCAGCCAAGGCGCGGCGGGCCACTTCAGCCGCATCCACCTCATCCGGCAACCTGCACCACAAGAACAGGCCGGCCGGCTGGTCGATCCAGGGCGTGATGCCGATCGCCTTCAGGCGGGCGCTGGTCTCGCCCATGGCGCGCGCAAGCCTCGCGCGCAGCAAATCCATGTGCTTGCGATAGCTGCCATCTTTCAGCAGCGTCAGTACCAGTTCGGCCGCCAGCCTGCCGCCGCCGAACGTCGTGGCGATCTTGAGGTCGGTCAGGCCCTCGATCCAGTCGCGGGGTGCCGCGATGAAGCCGCAGCGAACCGACGCTGAAAGTGTCTTGGAGAAGCTGCCGATGTGGACGACGCGGTTCAGGCCATCGAACGCCGCCAGCCTTGGGGCAGGCGCATGTTCGAAATCGGCGAAGATATCGTCCTCGACGATGGTCAGGTCCGATTGGTCGGCGAGCTTGAGCAGCCGGTGCGCGGTGACCGGCGACAGCACCGCGCCGGTCGGGTTGTGGATGGCGGAGTTGGTGATGTAGAGGCGCGGGTGGTGCTCGGCCAGCGCCTGCGCGAACATGTCGATATCCGGCCCCGACGGCGTGTAGGGGACGCTGACGACCTTGGCCCTGTGGGCGCGCAGCAGAGCGTGGAAATTGAAATAGCAGGGGTCGTCGACCAGCACCGTATCGCCGGGTTCGATCAGGAACCGGCACAGGAGGTCGATGGCCTGCGTGCCCGATTCCGTCAGCATGATCTGCTCGGGCGAGGCTTCGATTCCATACCCGGCCATGCGCCGTGCCAGCAATTGCCGCAGCGGCGGCAGCCCGAGCGGCGTGCCGTAGTCGGCCAGCGCGATGTCGTCGGCACGCGCCACCGTTCGCAGCGCCCGGCGCAGTGCTGTCTGAGGCATCCAAGAGGCCGGCAGCCAGCCGCAGCCGGGCTTCAGCATGTCGTCGCCGGCTTCCAGGGATTGGCGCGAGATCCAGAGCGGGTCGACGGCACGGTCAAGCCGGGGACCGATCTCGGCCAGCGACAGCGGCGCCAGCGAGCCGGCGGCATAGAAGCCCGAGCCCGGCCGGGAGCGGATCGCGCCTTCTGCGGCGAGCCGCTCATAGGCTTCGACCACGGTGGATTTGGACACCTGCATGGATTTGGCGAAGGCGCGGATCGACGGCAATCGTGCTCCCGGCGTCAGGCTGCGCGCCGCGATCCGCTGGCGGATCATCGCCATGACGCCTTCGACCAGCGTTCCGCTGCTTTCCCTTGTGGTCTGTCTGTCCATCCGTACTGCTCAATTACCCATGACAGTTTTGTATAACTGTACCGCATTGTCTCTGGCAATGCCACGGGCTCCGCTCGATACAGAGCCGACAAACGGAGCATATGATGGACAAGATCGCGAGCGGCTGGGTGAATGGATTCATCGGTGTGTTGATCTTTAGCGGCTCGCTGCCGGCGACGCGCGTGGCGGTGAGGGATTTCGATCCGACATTCCTGACGTCGGCCCGGGCGGCGATTGCCGGACTGCTCGGCCTGGCGCTGCTGCTCCTGTTCCGGCAGAAACGTCCGCAGCGCGGCGATCTGCTGTCGCTGGTGATCGTAGCACTTGGCGTCGTTGTCGGCTTTCCCTTGTTGACCGCTCTGGCGCTGAAGCACGTCACCACGGCCCATTCCATCATCTTCGTCGGCCTGCTGCCGCTGGCGACAGCAATCTTCGGCGTGCTGCGCGGCGGCGATCGCCCGCGTCCGGCCTTCTGGCTGTTTTCGTGCGTGGGCAGCGCGCTGGTCGCGGGTTTTGCCCTGACGCAGGGCGTGACGGCTTCGCCGGTCGGCGACGGCCTGATGCTCGCCGCTATCGTCGCCTGCGGCCTGGGCTATGCCGAGGGGGCGGCGCTGTCGCGCAGGCTCGGCGGCTGGCAGGTGATCTGCTGGGCGCTGGTGCTGTCGCTGCCGATCATGCTGGTGCTGACTTTTGCGACGCTGCCGCCGTCCTTTGCCGGCGTTGGCTCGAGTGCGTGGATCGGGCTGGCCTATGTCTCGCTGTTCAGCATGCTGATCGGATTCGTCTTCTGGTATCGCGGCCTCGCCCAAGGCGGCATCGCCGCGGTCGGTCAGTTACAGCTGCTGCAGCCATTTTTCGGGCTGGCACTGGCAGCGACGCTGCTGCACGAGCAGGTCAGCCCGCTGATGGTTGTCGTCACGCTTGGCGTGGTGCTTTGCGTCGTAGGCGCCAAGCGATTCGCGAAGCAGGAATTGCCACGACGCGCGATCGCCTGATGACGGTGCCGTCCTCGCCTAGAACTTCGTCACAACCCCTATGCCGATCCCCTCGAAGCCGCCCATCGCCATCAAGGCCGCCGGTGCTTCGTCGAGGCTGATCTTCTTGCCGACCAGAAGTTCCGGCTTGAGCTTGCCGTTGCGGATCATGTCCATCATCGCCTGGTAGCGGTAGGCCTGCATGCCGTGGCTGCCGAGGATTTCGAGTTCGAAGGCGATCACCTTGTCCATCGGCACCTGCGGCCGGGCATGCTCGCCCAGCATCAGGCCGACCTGCACATGGCGGCCGCGTCGGCGCAGATTGGAGATCGAGTTGAAGGAGGTGGTGGGGTGGCCGAGCGCGTCCATCGACATATGCGCACCTCCATTGGTGATCTGCTTGACCGCCTTGACCACATTCGGCGTCGTGGACGCATTGATGGTGGCGACGGCGCCGATCTTTTTGGCGAAATCCAGTTTCTCGTCGGTGAGGTCGATGGCGATGACATTGGCGCCCATGGCACTGGCAATCATGATCGCCGACAGGCCGACGCCGCCGCAGCCATGCACCGCCACCCATTCGCCGGGCTTCACCCGGCCCTGGTCGACAATGGCGCGAAACGAGGTGACGAAGCGGCAGCCAAGGCTGGCGGCGGTGGCGAAATCCATCTCGTCGGGCAAGCGCACGAGATTGGTGTCAGCGTGCTCGATGGCGACATATTCGGCAAACGAGCCCCAGCCAGTGAAGCCAGGCTGTGTTTGGTGTTCGCAGACCTGGTGATTGCCCGAATTGCACTCGAAGCAGCGGCCGCAGCCGACGGCGAACGGCACGGTGACGCGTTCGCCGGCTTTCCAGCGGGTGACCTGCTTGCCGGCCGCGACCACGATGCCGGCCAGTTCGTGGCCCGGCACATGCGGCAGCGTAATGCCGTCGTCATGACCCATCCAGCCATGCCAGTCGCTGCGGCACAGGCCGGTTGCCTTGACCTTGATGACGACGCCGTCGGCGGCCGGCTTCGGATCGGGAACGGTCTGGATCGTCGGCGCTTCGCCGAATTTCTCGAAGACGACGGCTTTCATCGGTCACTCCACCCTGCTGCGTTGCAGGAAAAACGATAGCCGATTCCCTGTCCGGTCAAGCGGAAATCGATTCCGCCAGATATGGCGGGGCGCTGACGCTGCGTCTGGGCAGATGAAACCTATTCGGCATCGATCTGGTTCTGGGGTGCGGCTTTCTGGAAGGCCGGCAGCGCCATGCAGGCGGCGTTGATGCGCGCGATCGTTGGGTAGGGCGTCAGATCGACGCCGAAGCGGGCGTTGCTGGTGACTTGCGCGGCCAGGCAGATGTCAGCCAGGCCCGGCGCGTCGCCATGGCAGAATTCTCCGGTCTCGGGCGAGGAAGCCAGGATTTTCTCAAGTGGCTGAAAGCCTTCGTTCACCCAGTGGCGGAACCAGTTGGTGATGTCCTCGTCGCCGGCGCCGAACAGGGTGCGCAGCGAGGTCAGCACACGCAGATTGTTCACCGGGTGGATGTCGCAGGCGATCATCTGCGCCAGCATTCTCACGCGTGCCCGGCCGGCCGGATCCCCTGGCAACAGCGGTGGTTCCGGGCTGGTCTCGTCGAGGAATTCCATGATCGCCAGCGATTGCGTCAGCAGCGTGCCGTCGCCGAGGACCAGCGCCGGCACCAGTCCTTGCGGATTGACCGCGAGGTACGCGGGTTCGAGATGCTCGCCATGGCGCAAATGATGCGGGATGTAGTCGTAGCTCAACCCCTTCATCTCCAGCGCGATCCGCACCCGGTAGGAGGTGGAGGAGCGATAGTAGTTGTGCAGGACGAGTTCGCTCATACGCTCACTTCGGCTGGCCGATGGTTATTTCGATCGTGCCGATGCCGTCGACACCGCCCGTCATCGTGTCGCCGGCACCAACCGCGCCGACACCGGCCGGCGTGCCGGTGAAGATCAGGTCGCCGGGCGCCAGTTCCACCGCCTCACCGCAGATCGACACGATATCTGCGATCGGCCAGATCAGTTCGGCGAGGTCGGCGTCCTGCCTGACCTGGCCGTTGACGGCGAGCCAGATGCGGCCCTTTTGCGGATGTCCGGATTTCGCCGCAGGGACCAGCGGGCCGCAAGGCGCGGAGCGGTCGAAGGCCTTCGACCAGTCCCAGGGACGGGCGGCCTTCTTGGCTTCGTCCTGCAGATCGCGGCGGGTGAGATCGATGCCGACGCCATAGCCCCAGATATGATCCAGCGCCTGTTCCCGGGCAATGCGGAAGCCCGGCCTGCCGATCGCTGCAACCAGTTCGATTTCGTGGTGCAGATTGGCCGTCAGCGGTGGGTAGGGAATCGTCGCGCCGGAATCGACCACCGCATCGGCCGGCTTGGTGAAGAAGAAGGGCGGATCGCGTTCGTCATTGCCGAGTTCGCGGGCATGCGCGGCGTAGTTGCGGCCGACGCAGAAGATGCGGCGCACCGCAAAACGCTCGGACGAGCCCGCAACGGCCACCGATGCGGTTGCGGGCGAGGGGAGGACGAAGTCTGTCATATGGGTCTCTGCCTGGTTGCCGGAACATTCGACCGATTTGGGCGTTCGGGCAAGGCGATTGGTCGAGAAAGTGCCGGCGGCACTTTCCGCCGGAGATCGCGATATACTATTTGGCAATAATCTGGCCATGGTGATGGGGTTATTCTAATCGCCCACGAACTGAAATGAACCCTATGACCGCAACCCACGATCGCGCCCGGTTCCTGATCATCGACGACCACCCGCTGTTTCGCGAGGCGCTGCACAGCGCGGTGCAGATGGCCTATCCGGAAGTCGATACGGTGGAGGCGCGCTCGATCACCGAGGCGCTCGATCTGCTGGCCGACGCCAAGCCGTTCGACCTTGCGCTGCTCGACCTCAACATGCCCGACGTGCACGGGTTCGACGGCCTGCTGCAGCTTCGGACCCGCTATCCGCGCCTGCCGGTGGTGATCGTTTCAGGCTACGAGGAGCCGAAGATCATTTCCGAGGCACTGTCCTATGGTGCTGCCGGCTTCATTCCGAAATCGGCGCGCAAGAGCGACCTGGCGGCCGCCATACGCTCGGTGATGGAAGGCGCGATCTATGTGCCGGAAACCTATGAAGGCCGCACGCCGGACGCCGAAAGCGTCGACCGCGCCGACATGGTGCAGCGCCTGTCGACGCTGACGCCGCAACAGCTGCGCGTGCTGCAGATGCTGCGCCAGGGCCTGCTCAACAAACAGATCGCCTACGAGCTGCAGGTGGGAGAGACGACCGTGAAGGCGCATGTCTCCGAAATCCTGCGCAAGCTCAATGTGTACAGCCGCACGCAAGCGGTGATCGAGGTGTCGAAGCTGGACAATGCGGAGCTGTTTCGGGATCAGGCTGGGTTTTGAGCTTTTACCCTCCCCCTTTGTGGGGAGGGTCGATCCGCGAAGCGGAGCGGGGTGGGGGAGCTTGGCGCCGCACCCCACCCCGGCGCTCCGTGCCGACCCTCCCCATCGAGGGTAGGGTAACCCATCAGGTGCCGCGCTCGATGATGGCCGGACGAACATAGCAAAAGGTGCACTGTCACCGTAATTCGTAATTCGGCGTTCACCGTCATGGCTCATGACAACGAAAGTCTCATCAGCGGGTGGGCTGCATCGCGGTGCGCGATGGCTTGGAAACCTGCGCTCTCGAAGGTCGACACGTACCCGCTGCCCGTAGCGCTCGGCGACTTGCTGCCATCGAGTGGCATCGCCTCGATCGCCTTCGCGCCATGTCGTCTTGCGTGAGCGATGCTCGCCTCGATCAGTGTTCGGGTTATCAATTACGGTGACAGTGCACTATTTTCTTTTCGCGGCCTGCCTCGCTTTCCCGGCTTCACGGCTTTTCCAAGTTGCCCGGCTATCCGGCTCAGAAATGCCTCGCCGCCCACCGGCCGGCCGATGCTCTCGGCCTTGCGCAGGGCGTCGACGGCCGCGACATCCGTCTCGATCGAATCGAGCAGACCGGCCGACGAGGGCAGCCGGTCTTTCATCGACCCCAGATCCGTGACGCCATCGGCTTCATCAGTCAGATGCGCCCGAGCGCTTGACCAGGGCCAATCCACCGCCTGGCTCACCAGCCCCGCGCGTACCGGGTTCAGCCCGACATAGCGCACTGCCGACAACAGGTGATCTTCGTCCATGGCGACGGCGCCGAAGCGACCCTGCCAGAAATGCCCGGTTTTCTTTTGCCGCGCGTGGATGGTGCCGGCATAGGCACGGTGCACCTTGGCGAGCGCGCGCCGCAGGCCATCCGGGTCGGCTGGCGTCAGGATCAGGTGCACATGGTTCGGCATCAGGCATCACGCCCAGATGCCGACATCGGCGACGCGGCAATGCTCGACCAGGAGGTCCCTATAGAGCGCATAGTCTTCGGGCGTGAAAAACACCTTGGCGCGCCCGTTGCCCCTCTGGGTTACGTGATGGGGCAGACCGGGAACGACAATACGGGCGAGGCGAGCCATGCGGTCAGTCTACGCAAAGTCAGGCCGTGTGAACATAAAAAGTGCACTGTCACCGTAATTCCACACGTGACGATGTCGGCGGACAGGATAAAAGTGCACTGTCACCGTAATTCCCGCGTAATTCCCGGTGAATATGAAAAAAGTGCACTGTCACCGTAATTCCGTAATTCATGAAAAAGTTCACGGAAAAGTTCACGGTCACAGTAACTAAATCGTATAATTCTTATTCTGGAAAATACTCAATATCAAGGGAGGCTCCGATCTTTGCTAGGAAGGATAGCGTCTCTTCAGAAAAAAACATAGGAACATGATCATCGTCGGGAGCAATCGCGACCTTGACAGAGATTTGGTTTGTAGAATCTTGATGGCGTAACCGAGCTAGGTTCTCTATTTTGTCACCAAGTCGCACAGCTAGTTCGCGAATAGCAACGTCAAAATCCACGTACTCTTCGAACCTGCAGCTTATGTTCCATCCGTGATTTTTAGGCAATTGCCGAGGTGGTGTCCTTTGGCTGCCCTTCACCACTTCCCTGTCAGGCTTCATCTCCAAGAAATCTGACATCTGGGTCGGAGACAACGTTTTTGATGTAACAGATAGGAACGATGTAATTCTTGTCATTGCTTTTTCCCAATATATTGAGGCTCCCCACTGCCTTTTCGAGGTAGGCTGTACATATTTTCTTTATTTCCATAAATCTGATCTTTAGAATTTAACTGCAATTCTTGCTGTTTCCAAGACTCAACGTCGTCATATCCGTCTTTTGCGGCCTGCTCTTTTAGCTCTTTTTTGCTTAATTCCTTCAAGTCCCCCAGATTAATACTTGCTGGTGGCGTGTCTTCGTTCTGGTCGGCAGATGGTTTGCTACTATCGTTGTCGGCTTCATCACTGTTAAGCCCAAGCCATCCCGAAATCATATTCATTACACCCTGAACGTCTTTCTCGTACGCTTTCCGCGCAGGAGTGCCTGGTATCGCCTGCGGTGCCCCCAGCGCGAATAATCCGAGGGGATTTGGCGCGCGGAGGGCTGTATTTTGGGCCGTTTTAACGCAGCCTCCGCATGTTTTATCACCGACGCTACCTAATCCCTTGGCGGCCTGCTGTGCGGCGTTTGACATACTGCCGTTTGCTGCCTTGGCGCTGTTCGCCCGCCCAGCGGCGCTGTCATCGGATGACCGTAGGGAATGGCCGTTGTTGTCCGCGTTATTGACCGGGTCGTTCTGCGCATACGCATACCGGTTGGTTCCGACCCCCGGCAATGTCGGATCCCAGTCATCCGGCGAAATAAACCGCCCCAGCACCGGGTCCATATATCTCGCATTGAGATACAGCAGTCCGGTCTCGGGATCGAAGCGTTCGCCGATGTAGCCTTTTTGCGTCTGGAAGCCGGTGTTGAGGCTCTCGCCATAGGTGGCGTAGCTGTTGCCTTCGACCGTGTTGCCCGACATGTCGGTGACCATGCGCACCGAGGCGAGATGTTCGCGGTGCAGGAAGTATTTGGTCGTGCCGCCGACCTTGATGTCGGGATGCGGATAGCGGGTGTAGATCTCCGCGCCCGGTGTCGCCGGGTCGATCTCGACATTGGCGTCGGGATAGAGCGTCGTGGCGAAGCTCGATGACTTTTTCGCGCGCGCTCCGTCGGGTCCATAGGCGAGATTGACGGTGTTGGAGGCGCGCGTGACCGTCTTCAGCCGGTTGGCTTCGTCCCAGATCAGCGTGCGAGTGCCGTCCGATGTCAAATTGCCATTGGCGTCATAGGCCATCGCATTGGCGCCGACCGAGATCGGCGCATGCGGGCGTGGTGCGCTCGCCGAGGGATAGACATAGGTGCCGGCGACACGCGTGCGGGACAGCATGTTGTCGTTGGCGGCGTAGACGAAGGTTTCGTCGAGCGTGTTGTCGCCGAGATTGTCGGCCGTGGTCAGCCGGTCGGCATTGTCATAGACGTAGTGCCAGCTGTTCGGGCCTGTGCCCGAGATTCCAGCGATGTCAGTAATTCGGCCGAGGCTGTCACGGGTAAATTGGCGATCCATTACTGTCCCGGCGCCGAGCGTGGTGGTTATCCGCGTCAGCCAGCGGCGCGTCGGCGAGTAGGTGAAGGACGTCTTCACGCCATTGGCGTAGGTGATCTCCTTGGTTTGGCCGTCAGCCTCGTAGAGCGTCGAGGTGATGAAGCCGGGCGCCGAATAGAGCCTGTTGCCGGCGGTGTATTGCAAGGGGGCAGCTGTGGTGCCGAATTCCAGCGGTCCCGGGTAATACACTTTCTTCACGGTCTGGCCGGAGCGATCGTGGACGTCGTAGGTGACGTGCATCACGTTCGGGCTGGCAAAGGTCGTGACCTGAAGGCCGAGCTTGCCCAAGCTGTCATATTTGTAGCTTTGCGTCGCGATCGGGTTCTGCGAGGTGGTAAGCTGGCCGATGTTTGCATAGGGGGCCTCCGCCTGATCGTAGGTGTTCTGGGTCAGCGTCACCGGGCTGCCGCCCGGTGCCGTTGCCGTCTTCAGCGTCAGCCGGTCCATCTGGTCATAGGCGAGCGTGGTGACCGTGCCCCTGGCATCGGTCTGGCTGATCAGCCGGTTGGCGGCGTCATAGACATAGGTCCAGGTGCCCAGATCGGGATCGGAGGCCGACAGCCGGTTGCCGACCATGTCGTAAGTGTAGGTCCAGGTCGAACCGCCGGGATCGCTGACGCCGATCAAGCGGCCGAGCAGGTCGTAGGTGCGTGTCTCCAGCAGATTGAGGCCACCGAAGTCGCGGACAATGGCGGCGATATTGCCATGTGTCGTCAATCCTGTCCTAGTCGGATGGCCAAGCTCGTCCGTCATCGTCACCGCATTCAGGCGCGGGTTGATGCCAGCTCCCGTGGCTAGCTCGTTCAAGTAAGTGCGCTGGCTGACATCCGGATTGACCGTCTTCACCAGCCGGTCGGCCCAGTCATAGAAGTTGGTGGTCCATTGCGTGGCATCGTCGACAAAGCGCGGGAAGGCGGCGCGCAGCACATTGCCGCGCGGATCGTAGTCGGTGTCGGTAATGCGTCTTGCGCCAGCCGCCGTCTCGCCGGGCGTCATTACCCGGAAGACCCGGCCAAGGCCGTCATACCAGGAGATGGTAAAATCCTCGCCCGCGCCATTGGGCAGCGGCGTGTATTTGATCAGCGCCTGCGCCCCAGGATTGCCCTCGCTGACAAACTGGTTCCTGACATAGGCACCGAGCACATTCTGCGAGACCTGGTAGGGTCGGCAGAACGCATCATAGGTGAAGGTCTTGATGATGCCGTTGGGATCGGTCTTCGTCGCCGGCAGGCCGCACACGGGATTGTAGGTGGCGGTCGAGACAAACCGGGTGTCGGCGGTCTGGCCGCCGGTGGCGAAATAGCGCGGTGCCCGCTCGGTTACGGGATAGAGGTGATAGGTCGCGTCATAATCCCATTCGGTCTTGTGGCCGAGACCGTTGCTGGCCGAGATCCTGTTGCCATAGGCGTCATAGGCAAAATACTGACTCACCACCTTTTTCGGCGACGCATTGATGTCGGTGGTGTCGCGGACCCAGGTCAGGTTACCCTTGACCGGCACCGCCCAGACGTCTGTGTTGCCGTCATAGTAATTGTGCTTGTAGCTGACATAGGGGTCTGTGGCGTTGAGTCCGGCATGCGTGCGCTCGGCGATCAGGGCCGAGACGATGTGGGCGGCCGTGTTGGGCGAGAAGAAGCGTTCCGTCCAGGTCTCGTCGCCGCTGACATCGGTGCGGCCATAGTCCTTGATGCTGGTGACGTTGTTGTAGGCATCGAAGCCACGCTCGACCCTCAGGCTGCGGGCGATGTTCTCGGTAAGGGTCGTGTCGGTCGCCGTGTTCTGCACGGTGTAGGGTTTGGTCGCCGTATTGACCGCATAGGTCTCCGCCACCTGCTTGTGGACGACGCCTGCGCCATCCTTCCACACCGTCAGCGACGGCAGGCCGTAGCTTGCCAGATCCTGCCGATAGGTCGTCTCGATCTTCGACGGGGCGGTCTCGCCATTGGCCAGCGGTTTTGTCTCGACGATCGAGGCGAAGCCCAGGAACTTGCGCGCCGCCGGATCGTACTTGCCGCCGGCATAGGTGTAGGTGCTCACCGCCGTCTGTCCGCGGCCGTCGCCGACCGAGAGCTTCGACACCGCATGCACCACCTGCGGCAGGTAGTTGTTCGTCCAGGTTGAGGACGGCGCATACTCCAAGGCAACCGCGCCGCCCAGTTCCGTGGTGATCTGCTTCAACAGGTTCGGATTGCCCGTCCCGGCGTTCGAGATGAACATGCTGGTGTAGTTGGTGAAGTCAGGCAGGCCATCGCCGTTGAAGTCGCCGATCACAGTGCCGGCAATCATACCCGCCGGCAGTGTAAACTGCACCGGTGTCATCGCCGTCGACGATGGCCGCAGCGAAAATACCCGGATCGTGTTGGTTCTGTAGGGCTGACTGCTCGTGTTGCTGCCACCAATGGTGATGACATCCATCCGTCCATCATTGTCGAAGTCGCGAAGGACTGCTGTTAAGCCCTCTATCGAGGAGACCGAATAGCTTTTGAAGCCGACCCCGGTTGACAACCATAGCCCGACGCTGTCGTCATTGCCGTTATAGCGCAAGACGTCGGTTGCCCCATCGCCATTGAGGTCGGCAAGAATGCACGTGCCCGGATTGGAGTACTGCGTCGTAGAGCAGTTTATTGAGAACGACGTGCCGCCCGTCTGCCAGTTGCCGTTGGAAAACACGCCCTTCTTCACGGAAGTGCCAGTTGAAAACAATGGTTGTTGCTTGCCATTGCCGAGAAAGTCCCCAACGCCCATGATCGTATCGGAGGTAGAGCCGCCTCTCAAATTCAGCGTGTCAACTCCATCGCCGTTGTGATCCGCAACGAGATACGGAGTCGCAACGACAGAGTTCTGAAAATTAGCGACCGAAGGCGAGACGGTATCGCCCGGAGCTACGCTGCTCTGATGCAAGACAGGAAGACCAGAGCATATCGCTTCATAACCAGCCGGTGGGGTCGCCCCACAACCAACTTTGGTTAGAGCAAGC
The DNA here is from genome assembly GCF_040321205.1 of Mesorhizobium sp. M0496. Lineage (NCBI taxonomy): Bacteria > Pseudomonadati > Pseudomonadota > Alphaproteobacteria > Hyphomicrobiales > Phyllobacteriaceae > Mesorhizobium > Mesorhizobium sp. M0496. The sequence goes on from NZ_JAMYRC010000004.1 coordinate 43,060, forward strand.
TGCGGATCAGTAAAAATGAGATAGCTAGAAACAGAGCGTGTGTAGGTTACTCTCCCGGTGGCCCCGCTTGTGTATGCTGATGAGTGTATGAAATACCCGGCAAAATCAGATGTATTCTTTAGGATGTTGAAACGACCAGGTTCATGAAATATGTTATCTGCAATCGGCATATTATTTGCATCGTAAGGTTTGTAATCAATCGACGTGCCAACACTAACTGTTTTTTTGTCGATTGGTGTGCCGCTCTGACCAAACTTGATAACTCGTTCATACCTGTTCCTTGTTGTCGTTGTATGTGTCGTGTGGTCTCCGCCGGTCGTCGTCCAAGTCGCTTCAGAATATTCTCCAAACAGTTCATCGCGGCCGTCAAAGTCGAGATCGCCAACTTCTCGCGGGTTGACGTATTTCTGGGCACCGTCGGGAGCGGAACTGGACGCAATTTGCTCGTAGATCGGCGTGTTAACCGTCCCATACACCCCGTCGGTATTCTGATACGTCATCTGCCCAAGCGACTTCGCCGTCCCGCCCGTGATAGTACCGTCAGCGGCAACGGTCGCATCGGTGCCGTAGCGTGTCACGGCGGTCAGCCGCGAGGTGTTGGAAAACGGCGCCTGGTCATAGGTGAGCTTGTAAGCGCTGCGCAGCGCCCCGCTGACCGTCACACCGATCGTCTTGATACGCTGGCTGGTCACAGAGATATCGCGGCCATTGCCCATCAGGATCAGATCCGGCCGGGTCTCCAGATAGAATTTTACCACAGTGCCGTTGTAGCTGACGCTGGCGGGGTAACAGACCGGGCTGGCCGGGCAGGTATAGCCGTAGGTGACCGTGTTGCCGTTGGTGTCGGCGACCGAGGTCAGCAACCAGCGATAGCTCACGGCAAGGTCATAGGCCGGCGTGCCGGCGGTTGGCGTCAGGCCCGAAACCGCCGCCACCGAGCGGAAGGTCGAGACGGTGCCGTCGCGATCGGTCACCTTCCACTCATTGGTGGTGCTGTTGAGCGCAATGCGGCGATAGGATTCATTCTCCGTCGCATGGGTGCCGCCGGTCGAGCAGGAGGGTGAGACCATGCCGGCGACGCAGGCGACCATCGCCTGACCGTCGAGCAGGTAGATGTCATTGGCATCGTAGGCCGGCATGCCATAGCCTGGCGTGGCCCGCTCGATGACATCGAAGCCATCGAGCCCCCAGGCGTAGCCCAGCCAGCCCTGATAGAGGCCGCCAAGCTTGGTCTTGCGCGAGGAATTGTAGGTAAGTGCGATCTGCGGCTCGATGCCATGGAACGCAGGAACATCGATACCGATGGCATAGCCAAGATTGCCGTTGCCGGACGTCTTCGGCAGATCCACCTTCGGCGTGCCGACCGCTTCGGGGTCGCCGCTGTCTGTCGTAGTTGTCGCAGCGGCCGCAGTCGCTGCCTCCTCAGCCGCAGCTTCGGTATCGCTCGTCTTTGCCACCGGGCCGGATTTGGCCTTGCTGTCCTTGCTATCGGTTGCCTTGCTATCGGCTGCCTTGGCATCGGCCGGTTTGGCACCAACCTTGGCCGCAGCGTCCGGGCTGCCGGTCGCCCCACCTGGCGCTGCATCCGAACCCGCTGCAGGCGCCGCAGTGCCTGACACAGATGTGCCACCTGCCGGCTTCCCACTTCCCAGCGCCGCTCCACCATTGCCGTAGCCGGCAGGCGCGCCAGGTTGAGGCGAAGTGCTTTGCGCTTCTTGCGCAAGAACATCCATTCCCGCGCTTCCGCAAATATAATAGATGAAAGACGTATCCGCGCCGAACACGCCAGCGACAAGAAAAGCCGCGCCAAGAAGCAACCGGTTCATGAAATCCCCCGACCCAGTTGCTTACAGATACTCCTCCTTCACTTGGCCGATACGACACCACCTCGTCACATCAGGATTATCCACAGACTTATTTGCGGGAGGGCGCGCTCCTTTCAAAACGATCGGAATAATGCGTGAGAAGGGGTCTTTAGTTTTTATGCATGTCGTTGTCCCAAAACCGCTGCGCGCTTTTGGCCGACATGCATTAGGCCAACAAATGCGCCAGCAACGCTCTGAGTTGCGCAGGCTTCAGCGGCTTGCGCATCAGTTCGATGCCGCCGGCGCGGGCGGCCTTGGCGACCGCCTCGGAACTGTCGGCGGTGACGATCAGCGCCGGCACGGCGCGGCCGAGATAGTCGCGGACCTCGGCGATGGTGGCGGTGCCGAGATCGCCGCCGTCGAGGTGCTGGTCGGCAATGACGATGTCGGGGACCCAGTCGGTGTCACCAAGCATGTCGAGCGCATCGTCGGTCGAGGTCGCTGCCCGCACCAGGCATTGCCAGCGTTGGAGCAGGAAGGTCATGGCCTGCAGCACCTCGACATCGTTCTCGACCAGCAGCACCTTGGTGCCGAACAGGCCGTAGCCGCGCGGCCGTTCCATATCGGCGATGCTGGCGATGGCGTCGGCCGGGGCGCCGATACCGACGGGAACATCGATGTGGAAGATCGTGCCGCGGCCGACCTTCGACGAAAATGTCACGGGATGGCCGAGCGCGCTGGCCATGCGGCGCACGATGGCGAGCCCGAGCCCGAGACCGCCGCCGTCCAGTTCGGCATTGGCCGAGGAGGTGCCGCGGTGGAATTCCTCGAACACCGCCTCGCGCTGGTCGTCGGGAATGCCGCAACCGGTGTCGGCGACGTCGATGCGGATGGTGTCGCCGCGATGCCTGGTGCCGACAAGTACGCCGCCCGAGCGGGTGTAGCCCAGCGCGTTGGAGAGAATGTTCTGCAAGATGCGGCGCAGCAGCGTGCGGTCTGAGCGGACCACGGCATTGACCGGCCGGAATTTCAGCGACAGGCCCTTCAGTTCCGCCACCGGCTGGAAATCCGAGCGCAGCGACGAGAACAGCGCCTCGAGGCTGACGTCGCTTGTGTCGGGCTGCACCACGCCGGCATCGAGCTTGGAGATGTCGAGCAGCGTGCGCAGCAGATCCTCCATCGTCTCCAGCGAGCGCTCGACCTGCCGTACCAGCTTCTTGCCCTCGTCGCTGGTCTGCACTTCGGCGAGCGCCGAAACGGAGAGGTGGGCCGCGTTCAGCGGCTGCAGCACGTCGTGGCTGGCGGCGGCGAGGAAGCGGGTCTTCGACAGGTTCGCCAGTTCGGCGTTTTCCTTGGCGGCGCTGAGGTCGATGTTCGACTGCTCCAGCCGCCGCAGCGTCGAATGCAGCTCCTCCGTGCGCGTGCGCACCCGGTTTTCCAGGGAAATCGCGGTCTGGAACAGCGAGAAGGCGTTGCCTTGTTGGTCCATCGACCGTTCGACGCGGCTGACCAGTGCCGCGTTGATCTTCTTCAGCTTTTCGAGATCGTTTATGTCTCTCAGCGGCATCTTGTTTCGCCGCCTTATTCTGCCGCCTGGCGGTCGCCAAAGGCGATGCCGGTAAAAGTCTGGTTCAAATGCATCGACCGGTACTGTTCGCCATAGGTGCCGAAGCCGATGACATTGTTGACCCGGTAGAGCTCCGAGATATCGCGGAACACTTGCCGGTTGCGCGCGTCCAGGCGGCGCAGCACGCAGTCGAAGCCGAGGATCATGTCGATGCTGCCAAGCCTCTCCTCGACATCGCGCAGTGCGGCGCGCGTCGCTTCGATCATGTCCTTGGGCTGGGCGATCGACAGCACGACGCCGTCGTCTATGGCGCAGAAGAACGACAGCGAGCCGTCGGCATGCATCTTCTGGATCGACCGGCAGTAATATTCACCGCCGACCTTCACCACCACCGGATGCGAGGCAAAGCTCAGCGGCGTCAGCATCTGCGGGACGATGCCGACGGAGGCGGCATATTCCTCTGCCGCATTGGTGGCGTTGAACTCGCGCACGATGCGGTGATCGGGATCGGACGCCGTCACCACCAGCTTTTCGTCGGTGGGAACGAAGTTGTCGGTCTTGAAGACATGGAAGGGAATTTCGGTTGATATCAGCACGATGATGGCGCTGTCGGAGGTGACCCGGCCGTTGGAGATCAGGCGCGTCGTCTCGAACTTCAGATCGTCGCCGGCCGAGCCGCCAAGCAGCGGTATGTCGTCGAGGCCCCAATGGATGGCCGAACTCACAGCTTCCTCGGCATAGGAGAGCCCGTCGATGAAGCAGAGCGCGAATGTGCCTTTTGTCCGGTCGCAACCCAGGCGCGCGCGCAGCGACCGCCGCAAGCCCTCGACCTCACTGGTGATCCTGTCCATGCCAGACGACGACAGATTGTCGACCATCACACTGACGGCGGTGAACACGGCGGACGGAAGCAGCATGGCGAGCACATGACCGTCCTCGAGACCTTGCGGCGTGATCTCGCCGGCAGTCGAGCAGCCGGCGTGGTGGAGCGCCGGCGCGTGGGTCATGAGCGCCCGGGAAAGGGCGCTGGCCTCGACCAGGCTCTGGGAAAAGAACAGCAGGACAAAGCCGGCGTCGATAGCGGCTGCCTCCAGCGCGATCGCCCTGGCAAACGCCTCCATGTCGGGCTCGTCCGTGGTGAGCGCCGACAGGCCGCATGCATAGCGCGTCCGTGAACTGGCCAGCGATGTTCTCCGCATTTCCTCCGACGCATTTTTGTGCGCGCTGTTTTTACATGCTTCTGGCGCGCGGGCGTCGACCAACATTGTTGCCCCCAATCCCTGTTTTGGCAATGGGGCGACCGGGACTGCACGTCTGGGCGCCATGACCGAAAGTACAATGTGCCGCGTTTGCGACGTGCTGTTTTTTGTCCGGTGTGCGGTGTACGAATAACGCATGGCTGACGCGCCAACACCGCGTCGGCAGCGTGATGACCAAGGTTAATACCCAGGGAGGGACCATGTCGGACGTTTCGTTGATGGTGAACGGAAAACGGGTCAGCGGTGCTGCCGAGGACCGAACGCTTCTGGTTCACTTCCTGCGGGAAAATCTTGGCCTTACCGGCACGCATGTCGGTTGCGACACCTCGCAATGCGGCGCCTGCGTCGTCCATGTCGACGGCAAGGCGGTCAAATCCTGCTCGATGCTCGCGGTGCAGGCCTCCGGGTCGACCGTGGTGACGATCGAGGGCCTGGCCAATGGCGCCGACCTGCATCCGGTGCAGGCCGCCTTCAAGGAACATCACGGGCTGCAGTGCGGTTTCTGCACGCCGGGCATGATCATGACGGCGACCGACATGATCAGTCGCCATCCCGAGGGCCTCGACGAGGCGACGGTGCGCGCCGAGCTCGAAGGCAACATCTGCCGCTGTACCGGCTACCACAACATCGTCAAGGCGATCCTCGCCGCATCGAAGACGATGTCGAAGGCGTCGAAGGGCAGAGCGAGACAGGCTGCGTGAGATCAAGTGAGTAGCGAATAGTCAGTATCCCACTGACTGAACGCGGCTCTCCATCTTCGCTACTCACTATTCGCTATTTCAGCATTTCGGGAGGAATTTCTGATGGGCATTGAAGGTGTTGGCGCTCGGGTCGCGCGCAAGGAAGACAAACGATTCATCACCGGCGCCGGTCGTTATGTCGACGACATGGTGGTTCCCGGCATGAAGCACGCGGCCTTCGTGCGCAGCCCGCACGCGCATGCGCAGATCAAGAACATCGACGTCAAGAAGGCCCAAGCCATGCCCGGCGTCATCGGCGTGCTGACCGGCAAGGAACTCAAGGCCGACGGCATCGGCAACCTCATCTGCGGCTGGATGATCCATTCCAAGGATGGCTCGCCGATGAAGATGGGGGCGTGGTCGCCACTCGCTTTCGACCGGGTCCGTTACGTCGGCGATGCCGTCGTCATTGTCGTCGCCGAGACCAAGGGGCAGGCACGTGATGCCGCCGAGGCTGTCGAGATCACCTACAAGGAGCTGAATGCCGTCGTCGATGCCTCCAAGGCGATGGACAAGGGTGCGCCGCAGATCCACCCCGAGGCCGACAACAATCTGATCTTCGACTGGGACATCGGCAATGCCGACGATACGGCAGCGGCCTTCAAGAAGGCAGCCCATGTCGTCAAGATGGACATCATCAACAACCGGCTGGTGCCCAACGCCATGGAGCCGCGGGCGGCGCTTGGCCATTACGACAAGGCGGAGGACCACTACACCTGCTGGACGACCTCGCAGAACCCGCATGTGGCGCGGCTGGTGATGAGTGCCTTCTACAACGTCGCGCCGGAAAACAAGCTGCGCGTGATTGCGCCCGATGTCGGCGGCGGCTTCGGCTCGAAAATCTACATCTATCCCGAAGAGATCGTCTGCCTGTGGGCCTCGAAGAAGACCGGCGTTCCGGTCAAATGGGTGGCCGACCGGACCGAGAGTTTTCTGACCGACGCACATGGCCGCGACCATCACACCCATGCCGAAATGGCCTTCGACAAGGATCACAAGATTCTCGGCCTCAAGGTCGAAACCAAGGCCAATCTCGGCGCTTATATGTCACTGTTTTCGTCGGCGACGCCGACTTACCTCTACGCGACGCTGCTGTCGGGCCAGTACAATATCCCGGCGATCCACGCCAATGTGAAGGCGATCTACACCAACACCGCGCCCGTCGATGCCTATCGCGGGGCAGGGCGGCCGGAAGCGACGTTCGTCATGGAACGCATGATGGAGACCGCCGCGCGCCAGTTCGGCGTCTCGCCGGCCGAGTTGCGCCGCAAGAACTTTGTCACCTCGTTCCCGCACCAGACGCCGGTCATCATGTGCTATGACGCTGGCGACTACGCGGCTTCGCTCGACGCGGCGATGAAGGCGTCGGACTATGCCGGCTTTGCCAAGCGCAAGGCAGCGGCTGCCAAGAAGGGCCTGCTGCGCGGCATCGGCATGAGCTGCTACATCGAGGCCTGCGGCATCGCGCCGTCAGCCGCCGTCGGTTCGCTCGGCGCCGGTGTCGGCCTTTGGGAAAGTGCCGAGGTGCGCGTCAATGCCGTCGGCACGATCGAGGTGCTGACCGGCTCGCATAGCCACGGCCAGGGCCATGAGACGACCTTCGCGCAACTGGTCAACGAGCGCTTCGGCGTGCCGCTCGATTCCGTCTCGATCGTCCATGGCGACACCGACAAGGTGCAGATGGGCATGGGCACCTATGGCTCGCGCTCGGGCGCGGTCGGCATGTCGGCCGTCGTCAAGGCGCTCGACAAGGTCGAGGCCAAGGCCAAGAAGATCGCGGCACACCTGCTTGAGGCCGACGAGGGCGACATCATCATCGAGAACGGCGCGCTGAAGGTCGCCGGCACCGACAAGAACGTTCCGTGGTTCCAGATGGCGCTCGCCGCCTACACCGCCCACAACCTGCCGGGCGGCATGGAGCCAGGGCTGAAGGAGACGGCGTTCTATGATCCGTCGAATTTCACCTTCCCGGCCGGCTGCTACATCTGCGAGGTCGAGGTCGACCCGGAAACCGGCGTGACCGAGATCGTCCAGTTCGTCGCCGCCGACGATTTCGGCAACATCATCAACCCGATGATCGTCGAGGGCCAGGTGCATGGCGGACTGGCGCAAGGCATCGGCCAGGCACTGCTCGAAGGCGCCCACTATGACAACAGCGGCCAGCTTTTGACCGCGAGCTACATGGACTACACCATGCCGCGCGCCGGTGACCTGCCGTCGTTCAAGGTCTCGACCTCGAATACGCCGTGCCCGGGCAATCCGCTCGGCGTCAAGGGCTGCGGCGAGGCTGGTGCCATCGGCTCGCCGCCGGCGGTGATCAACGCCATCACCGACGCCATCGGCAGCAACGATCTCGCCATGCCGGCATCGCCGTCCACCGTGTGGGCAGCTATCCGCGCGACGAAACATTGAAAGCGAATAGCGAATAGGGAGTAGCGAATAGGGCAGAGAAGGCGGTGCGACGGGACAGATCCTATTCGCTATTCGCTACTCCCTATTCGCTCTTTCACCCAAGGGAGAAAGACAAATGTACTCAGTCAACTATCACCGTGCCGCCTCGGTCACCGATGCCGCCAAGCTGGTCAAGACGGGTGACGCCAAGCTGCTTTCGGGCGGCATGACGCTGATCCCGGCGATGAAGACGCGGCTTGCCGCGCCGTCCGACCTTGTCGACCTCTCGCGGATCAAGGAGCTGCAGGGTGTCAAGGTATCTGGCAAGACGGTCACCATCGGCGCCGCCACCACGCATCACGCCGTTGCCAATGACGAGAAGCTGAAGAAGGCCTGCCCTGCGCTTGCCCATCTGGCATCGCTGATCGGCGATCCGGCGGTGCGCCACAAAGGGACGATCGGCGGCTCGATCGCCAACAACGATCCGGCGGCCGACTATCCGGCGGCACTGCTGGCGTTGGGCGCCACCATCGTCACCAACAAGCGCCAGATCGCGGCGGACAAGTTCTTCAAGGGCCTGTTCGAGACATCGTTGAAAGATGGCGAAATCATCACCGCCATTACCTTCACCGCGCCGGCCAAAGCGGCCTATGAAAAGTTCCGCAATCCGGCATCGCGCTACGCCATCGTTGGCGTGTTCGTGGCCAAGGGCAAGGATGGCGTCAGCGTTGCCGTCACCGGCGCCGGCGACGACGGCGTCTTCCGCTCGAAGGAGATCGAGGCCGCACTCGCCAAGAATTTCGCGGCCGCGGCACTCGATGGCGTGAAGGTGCCGGCGAAGGATCTGATGACCGACATCCACGCTTCCGCCGACTATCGCGCCAATCTGATCGCGGTGATGGCCAAGCGCGCGGTTGCTGCCGCCAACGCCTAACACCAGCACTCGGGCGCAACGAAAGGGGCCACTGCGGCCCCTTTTTCGTATGTGGCGACCTGTTGCTTCCAGTCCTTGATGGAATCGCGGGCGCGCGCCAATCCTCCTTGCAGCAATTCCCACCGGTACTTCGCCTGGCACTGATCCAGCAGCAATCTCGCACTTGCACAAATTTATCTTGCACCGCAATATGGACTGGGGCGGGAATGCGAGCCGGGTTCGGATTGTACCGCCGTGCCCTTTCGCATGCCCAATGCGAAAGGATCGGCATGACCGACATCTCCGCGACGCATGTCATTCCGTCCCGGTCCGTCGCCGACAGACGGATCAGAACAAGACTGGCCTATCTCGACGGCTGGCGCGGCCTGTCGATCGCCCTGGTACTGATCGGCCATTTCTTTCCCGTCCCCGGAATCAATCTAGGCGTTCTGGGCGTTGAATTCTTCTTCGTGCTCAGCGGCCGGCTGATGGGCGAGATCCTGTTCATCGAACGCTATCCGCTGAAGAAATTCTTCAAGCGCCGGTTCTCCCGCATCTATCCGGCGCTTCTGATTTTCGTGATCGTCGCGATGATTGCGCTCTCCAGCACCTTCGTCGCCTTCAAATGGAAGGCGGCGCTGACGGCGCTGACATTCACCTACAATTATGCCGGCATTCTGGTGACGCGGGCAGGGGCGCTCGACCACATCTGGTCGCTCTGCATCGAGGAGCACGCCTATATCATCCTGGCGCTGATCAGCGTCATCGTCTCAACGCGCTCTCGCGTCGTCGTGCTGCTCCTGGCGCTGGCCTTGCTTGCCATGGCCAACGGCGCGATTTCGTACTGGGTCTTCGGGATGGACTACGAAACCACCTATTGGCGCACCGATGTGCATATCGCGTCGATCCTGCTGTCGGCTTCGATCTGCCTGCTCAAGGCCGATGACAGGCTGCCGGCGTTCTTGAGTGGCAAGCATGTGGCGCTGGCAGCATCGATCTGCGCCGTTCTGCTGTTCCTCGATCCGGTGCCGACGCCGATCCACTATCTCTTCGCCGTCCCGCTGCTGGCTCTGGCCGTCAATGTGCTCGATTTCAGCCCCCGGTATTTTTCCGGATTGCTGTCCTCCTGGCCGATGGCAACGCTGGGGCTGTGGTCGTATTCGCTCTATCTGTGGCAACAGCCGTTCTACAAATTCGTCTATGAACAAGGCAGCGCGCCGATCCTGATGCTGGCCGGCGTTTTCGTCTGCGCGCTGTGCAGCTACTACCTCATCGAGCGGCCGGCACGCGAATGGCTCAACCGCAATTGGTGAGGCAATAGAGCCGTTCAGGCGTCTTGCGGCGCGCTCGCCCTCTATGTCTTCAACGACCTGACGTAATAGCGCACTGCTTTCTTGCCGCCATGGATCACGGCGTCGCCGGCTTCGGCAAAGCCGAGGGCGGCGTGAAAGGCATCCGAGGCGGGGTTCGGCGGGTCGATGTTGACTTCGCAGGTGACCAGCGTGTGGCCGGCGCGCTCAACATTGCCGAACAGGTCCTGATAGAGCCGGCGGGCATGGCCGCGGCCACGCGCTTGCGCCGCCACCACCCGATCGACATAGACGAAGCGCTCGTAGCGCTCGCGAAACCACAAGAAATTCGGGCTGTCGTAACGAGCGTTCTGGTCGAAGGTCATGATGAAGGCTTCGAGGTCCCCAATGCGGCGCGCGTAAAATGCTTCGCCGAGCAGGAAGGACAGCCGTTCGGGCTCCAGCCACGACAGTTCGGCGGCATGCTTATTGTTGAGCGCCAGGATCGCCGCTTCGTCTTCGGCCGAGACGCGGCTAATTGGGGCAGGGGTCGCGCTCATGCCTTGGCTGCAGCGATGGTCGCCGCCACCAGCGGTGTGTCGGTCAAGGTGTTGCGATACTCGCGGTCGAGATCGGAGCCGCCCATGCCGACATGGGAGTTGCGGTAGTCCATGGCGCTTGGCACGTCCTTGAGGGCGGCGAAGTGCATTTCGGATAGGCCGGTGTTCCTCCGCACTTCGGCGATGTTGCCAAGATCGAGCCCACCGCAGCCGAGGATGACGATGCGCTCGCCGGCCTGCCGCACAAGATCCGCCAGAAGTGACGCGCCTTCGACTGCCGTGTCGCGCTGGCCGCTGGTCAGCACGCGGCCGACCTTGCTGCGGATCAGCGCTTCCAGCGCCTCGGCCGGGTCGCGCGTCATGTCGAAGGCGCGGTGGCAGGTGACGTTCAAGGCGCCCGCAGCCTGCGTCAGTTGGCTCATGCGCGCCTCGTCAATGGTGCCGTCGGCATTCAGGCAGCCAAACACCACGCCGGGCACGCCGAGTTCGCGCAGTGCCGAGACATCGGCGAGCATCGAGGCGTACTCGGTGTCGCTGTAGAGAAAATCGCCGCCGCGCGGCCGCACCATGACGTGAAACGGCACCGTCGCCTGGTCGAGGGCGGCGCGCACGGTGCCGAGGCTCGGCGTGATGCCTCCTTCAATGAGGCTGGCGCACAGTTCGACCCGGTCGGCGCCGGCAGCCTGTGCTGCCAGAAGGCCGTCAATACCTTCGACACAAATTTCGATCAGCGGCAGGCGAGTTTCTCTGGTCAAGGGGCTATCCAATCCATGATGTCGCTGCCAGCCCTAGCATCAGGCCGGTTGGTGTGAAAGCGCGAACAGCGCGCCGCCATTTGGGCCAGCGGACATTTCCTGCTTGATTCTCATAACCGTTGAGTTATGAGTAAAATCCATAGCCATATGGTTATGGGTTTCCTGTTGGCGGCGCGGCGTTGCGGCCGACAATCCTTTCAAATTCACAACCTCGGATGCCTTGCATCCGGGTCGGCAAAGCACGTCCCGACGAACTCAAAGGAGAAAGACCATGCAAGCAAGAATCAAGAACCCGGTGATGCTCATTCCCGGTTCCGTGCAGGCGCTGCTGGCGCTGGACAAGTCGACCGAGGCTGCCGATGTGCCTTACGTGACGCGCAAGCTCATCCATCTGCGCGCCAGCCAGATCAACTACTGCGCCGTCTGCGTCGACATGCATTCCCGCGAGTTGAAGAAGGCCGGCGAAAAGGACGAGCGTATCTTTGCCCTGGCGGCATGGCGGGAGACGCCTTACTTCACCGACGCCGAACGCGCGGCCCTTGCGCTGACTGAAGCCGGCACACGGCTCGCCGACCGGCCGGACGCGGTGCCGGACGATGTCTGGGACGAGGCCGCCCGGCACTATGATGAAAAGGCGCTTGCCGCGCTGGTCATCCAGATTGCGCTCATCAACGCCTTCAACCGGCTGAACGCCACGACACGGCAGATGGTCGGCGCCTGGGGATGAGTGGTTGGGGGTCAAGTGCGTGGGGTCAAGTGCCTGGGCAGGGTGGTTGTGCGTGACGGCGCGATGACGCGCGGGAGCGCCGCCTCCCGGCCGCTGGGCGCAGACCTGACCGCTACTGGCGCAGTTCCGTGTTCTTGGCGCCTTCTTCGACCTGATCGATAACCAGCAGCTTGACCTCGATATCGCCGATATTGGTGGCCTGATGCCACTGGCCGATCATTTCGATGATGAAATCGCCTGATTTGTAGGTGTTGCTGTTGCCGGTCTCGACATTGGTGACCTTCAGCGTGCCGGCCTGGACATAGGCGTAGCGCGGGAAGGGATGTCTGTGGACCGGCAAGGTCGCGCCCGGCGCGATGTCATAGGTCGACACCAGCACCTGCACGTTTTTCCGCGGCAATGTGATCGGCTGACCGGACGCGGTCGTCGTGCGCGATGCCAGTGGCGTCACCACGACGGGCATTCCGCTGCTGTCCAGCGCCCAAGCCGGGTTTACGGAAAAGGCCGCCGCGAGCAGCAGCATCGATACCAGAATTTTTCGCATGATTCTCTCCCCTTGGCGCCAGCATTGCGCGGCGGTCAGATGCACGCAAGGTAGCGCTGAGCCAGCGGATCTCGTGCGGCGGCGCAGTTGGTTAGCAAGGTTCTTCACGCCCCTGATTGTGGCTCCCGGCGGACTTGCCAGGTCAGCCCCACAACAGTCAGCGCTAATATAAGGTCAAGGTGTTGCCACAGGAGGTTTCAATGGTTGCCGCAATCGCAAATCAACATCGGCAAGTGCCGGAAAAACAAACGGCGGTGGGAAAGCCGGAAACGAGCGAAGAATTTTCGCCAGGCCGCAGCGCAGACGCCGTGGGACATCTCGCCAAAATCATGGTTGCCGCAACCGGCGATGTGGATTCTGGTGCGCAAGGCCGCGCGGCATCCAAGATAGCCAGGATGGACATCACAGTTTTGACGCCGCCACCTGAAGAAGACGCATCAGTGGCATAGAATACGCAGTTCGTCGAAGCCGCGACTCGTCATCAGGGGAATGCGACCCGATCAGGGCTATGCGACAGCCTTCAGCGGAGGTTCTGCCAGCGTCCCCAGGCCGGCACATCCCGAGCAGGCGGTCGTCTTTCCGGGGCAACCGATCCGGTGGGTCCTTTGCCGGCAGCAATGCCCGCCTGACGCATACCATTTGGAGCAGTCGAAAGCCCTGCCGCTGCCTAGTCATTGCCAATTCTTGCCCAACCAACGCACTATCCCCACGCCGCAAGTAGCAGGAATCATTGCGCTTTAAGGTGGCGGGGCGGGGTTTGCAAGATCGATTCACCCCTGCAATAAGGGGGCGGGCTATTGTTGCCCGGCGATCGCTAAGGTCGTCTCGACAGGCTTTCTCGCCTCAATCCGTCTGAGGCAATGATTGGGAATATTGGACCACGTCGCCTCGGCGCGTTCTTTCCCGGTGACCGCGACAGGGTCGCCAGGTCGCGCGTTGGCAGCTTGGGTGGCTGTAGACGCGAAAAGAACCGTCTGGGTTGTGAGAGCCGAAAAGACGGCAACCTGGACCAGCACGGCGGCGAGGGCGATTTTCTTCAGCATGCGACAGAACGCTCTTCAACGCTCCCGGTTCCTCTGGCTTCCAGTTTTTAGGCTCGCTAACGGAACAAGAGACCGGCGATCCGATTAACTGGATCATGTCCAACACGATCAAGGAACCGCCACCGAGGCCCGAACCGAAGAAGGTACCTGTCCATCGCGACAAAGAAGCACCGTCAGAACTTGAACATATCGATCCGCCACCGCGAGACGTGCGAGAGGCACCGGTGCCCAATCCAAACGGCGACAAGAAATCCTAACGAGATCGCCGAAGCCGAGGCAAGGGCATATGCCTGCTCGGTGAAAACGCGGCCGTCCGGCGTCGCGACATCATCTACAAATGCGCTGGATCAGCCCGAGGCCTCTTCTACCTACCGGTCAGATTCTGTGGTATATAGGTGCCGCAATTCCATGTGGGGAGAAGTGAATAATCTGTTCTGCCGTACAAGGCGCATCGCTGGTGGTACCGGCATGCGCAGATCATCTCAGGCACATTTGACGATCAGGGAGGAAATGCCATGCGCTTGGCCGCGTTTTTCGCCGTCGTGTCTGTTGCAACCTTCGCCGCCAATCCGTCGCAGGCTCAGGATGCTGCGGCTGGCGAGAAGGTCTTCACCAAATGCAAGGTCTGCCACATCGCAGACGAGGATAAGAACAAGATCGGCCCATCACTGCACGGTGTCATCGGCCGGACGGCCGGTACGCATCCGGATTTCAAATATTCCGATGCCATGATTGCCGCCGGCAAATCCGGCGTCAAATGGGACGAACCAACACTGACGACCTACCTTCACGATCCCAAGGCCATGGTCAAAGGGACCAAGATGGCGTTTGCCGGCCTCAAGAACGATGCAGACGTGGCCAACGTCATTGCCTACCTGAAAACGTTCTCCAAGTGACCTGGCTCCCCCGCCATACGTCTCAAAACCGGACCAATTTTGAGCGACACGCATTAGGTCGCCTGCTTCCATCGGCCTGAGATGTCGACTAGGGAAAGCCGCCTCAAGGATACCGGCATCCGCCTGTCGGAAGCGACGGCGGGTGATTTCTTCGCGCTTTTGAAGCCGCGGGTCATGGCGCTTGCCGTATTCACTGCTTTCGTTGGCCTGATGGCGGCGCCTGGCGCGATGAATCCGGTCATCGCCGTGATCGCAATCGGTGCGATTGCGATCGGAGCCGGAGCGGCCGGGGCCCTCAACATGTGGTACGACGCCGATATCGACGCGCTGATGTCTCGCACATCAAAGCGGCCAGTTCCGTCGGGCCGCGTCACGCCGGGTGAAGCTCTCGGCTTTGGCCTGGTGCTTTCCGCCCTTTCGGTCATGACGCTCGGCGTGCTGGTGGGCTGGCTTGCCGCATCGCTGCTGGCCTTCACCATCTTCTTCTACGTCGTCATCTATACGATGTGGCTGAAGCGATCGACGCCGCAGAACATCGTCATCGGCGGCGCGGCGGGTGCCCTTCCTCCTGTCATTGGCTGGGCGGCCGCCACGGGCGCGATCGGCATCGAAAGCGTCATCCTGTTCCTGATCATCTTTCTGTGGACGCCGCCGCATTTCTGGGCGCTCGCGCTGTTCAAGGTCGGCGACTACGCAGCTGCCGGCATCCCGATGATGCCGAACGTGGCTGGCCAGGCTTCGACCAGAAGACAGATACTCGCCTATTCACTGCTCTTGGCGCCAATCGGCGTGCTGCCCTGGGCGTTCGGATTCGCGAGCGGGTTCTATGGACTTGTTTCGGCCGCTTTGGGCGCGGGTTTCATCTGGCACGCCTGGAAGGTCCTGGTCGCTCCAGACCGAGAGATGAAGCCTGAAAAGGCGCTGTTCGCCTTCTCGATTTTCTATCTTTTCGCGATCTTTGCCATGCTGCTTGCCGACACCATCGCAGTGCGAGCGTTCACGTCAGTCGGAGGTTGATGGCATGACCACTGTTCTTGGACGGGCCGAGAGGGCTGATCGGTAATTGTTGCATTGAAGACATTGCACGCCGGGACAGGCTCGAACATCACGATGGTATTGCACAGAATCCCAGGATCAGCAGCGCGACTATGCCAAGGCCGAGTATGAGAAGCGTCCTTCCATCCATGACCTTCACCTTTGACCCCGCGCACGACCCCGAAAATCGGGATCGATTTTCGGAAAGGATCATGCGCCGATCAACGTGGCCCAGCGTCCTTTGCGCACCCAAGAAGGGCGCGTGGAGCTGTACGAGACTACCGAAAAAAGACCACCAGAGCTAGCCGCCGGAGTTCTTCCGACAAAGGGCGACAAGTCCTTGGCAAAAGAGTATGTTGGTTGTGGTGCAGGTCGCGGTTTTGCGTGGCCAGTCATGCAGAACGGCAGCACCGTGAAACCGCGACCTTACCGGACCCGATCTGGAGGAACGGTCATGGCAAGTTTTCATGTTGTAGCAGGCGCCAGCGAGACGCTGGAACATACCAAAATTCGAAAAATCGGTGTTTCCGACCTTTTCGACGCGCTCAAGCGGGGCGTCGAAGATTTCATGGTCAAACCGTCGCACATCGTCTTTCTCTGCCTGCTCTATCCGCTCGTGGGCGTCGTGCTCGCCGCCTGGACTTCGGGCGCCAACGCCTTGCCGTTGTTGTTTCCGCTGGTCTCTGGTTTTGCGCTGATCGGCCCATTCGCGGCGATAGGCCTCTATGAAATCAGCCGCAGACGGGAAGCCGGACTCGACACCTCCTGGAGGCACGCTTTCGAGGTCAGGAATTCTCCGGCGCTGCCAGCCATCGCGGCGGTCGGGATCATGCTGCTGGCAATCTTCATCAGTTGGCTTCTGACCGCTCAGCTATTTTACCAGTATCTCTTCGGCCCGGCGCCGCCGGAATCGATATCCGGCTTCATCAATGAAATATTCGCCACCGGACGCGGCTGGACGCTTATTATCCTGGGTCACGCCATCGGCTTCGCCTTCGCTGTGGTGGTGCTGTGCACAACGGTCGTCGCCTTCCCATTGTTGCTCGACCGCGACGTCGGCGCCTACGAAGCCATCCACACCTCGGTGCGTGCGGTGCTGGCGAACCCGATCACCATGGCTGTCTGGGGACTGATTGTCGCCGTCGCCCTGATCATCGGCTCGCTGCCGGTGTTCGCCGGGCTGGCCGTCGTGTTGCCGATCCTCGGTCATGCCACCTGGCATGTCTACCGCAAGGTCGTGGAGCCGCCCGCCAGATCGGCGAGTTGAGGACGTTCTGCCTCACCGCACCAGCGAGGGTGCCGTTGCGGGTTTGATCGAAGCCGTCAGTAAGCCGGATGGCTGAAGCGGGCCTGGTATGCGCCCATGGTCAGGTTGCGGAAATCCTTGCCGCTGACATGCACCAGCGTTTTATGATCGCCGCCTTCGAAGTAGACGTCGGTGGCGTCGCCAAGGCTTTCATCGACGATCACCGGTACATTGTAGGCCGCGCCGATGGGCGGGATGGCGCCAGTGTCGCAATCACCGAAGAGCGAAATCATCTCGTCTTCGGAGGCGAGTCCGAGACGTTTGTCCATGACGTCTTGCAATGTGCCGAGCTCGATCCTGTGGGTGCTCGGAACCACGGCCACTGCATAGCCAAGTTCGTGGTGAACGACCACGGATTTCGCCATGATACTGCCGGGCACATGCGCGGCTATTGCCGCCTGCCGGCTTGTCGAAGTGCGATGATGAGCGACGGTGTCGTAGGGAATTCCCTTGCCGTCGATGAAGTCCTTCAGTCTGTTTGCGATCGTCATCTTGGCCTCCCTTGTTTGAGCATGATCTTTCCGAATCGAAGGTCAGCGCAGCAAAAACCGGATCCGCTTTTCGGGATCATGCTTTAACAAAAATGGACCAGCTGCCGATTGTTTCAAGGCGCCGGCAACGGAACTGGACGCACGCCGCATGTGTGGGTCCCGACCGGAAATGTCCTAGGCAAATCCGGTTTGCGCTTCAGGGTCCGGATCCGAAAAACGCCAGCCGGGTGAAAAGCGTGTAATCCGCTTCGAGGACCATCATCGTCACGAACACCAGCACCAATATCGGCGGCAGGATGATCGCGTAGGTCAGCGCCAGCCGTTCCCAGGCCATGTGCATGAAGACAGCGACGATCAGCCCTGCCTTGAGGATCATGAAGATCAGGATCAGCGACCATCTGAGATAGCCGTGAAGGCCGAAATAATCGACCAGGTAGGAGCATGTGCTGAGAATGAACAGCCATGCCCAGACCACCAGATAGAGCTTGATCGGATGTTCCTGATGCGCGTCGGCATGGGCCACGGCCGCCGGCGCTTCATGCGCAGCGTGAAGTGCGTGTTGTCCGAGGCCGTTTGCGGTTGCTTCACCCATGTCTGCCTCTCACCAAAGATAGAAGAATGCGAAGATGAACACCCAGACCAAATCGACGAAGTGCCAGTACAGCCCCATGATCTCGACATTCTCATAGCGCCCCGTGCGGCTGGTGAAGAAGCCGCGCCGTCCGGTGTCGAAATCTCCGCGCCATACCTTGCGCGCCACGATGATCAGGAAGATCACCCCGATCGTCACATGGGTGCCGTGGAAACCGGTGATCATGAAGAAAGTCGAACCGAATTGTGCGGCGCCCCAGGGGTTGCCCCAGGGCCGCACGCCTTCGGTGATCAGCTTGGTCCATTCGAAGGCCTGCATGCCGACAAAGGTCGCGCCGAGTGCCGCGGTCAGAAGCATGAGGATTGCCGTCTTGCGGCGGTCGCGGCGATAGCCGAAATTGACCGCCATGGCCATTGTTCCACTGCTTGAGATCAGCACGAAGGTCATGATGGCAATAAGGATCAGCGGGATATCCGAGCCGCCGATGCGAAGCGCAAAGACCTCGCTCGGATTGGGCCACGGCACGCGTGTAGAAATGCGCGCGGTCATGTAGGAGAGCAGGAAGCAGCCGAAGATGAAGGTATCGCTGAGCAGGAAGATCCACATCATGGCCTTGCCCCAGGACACGTTCTTGAACGCCCGCTGATCCGAGGACCAGTCGGCGGCTATGCCTTGCCAGCCCACGGGTCGTGGCTCCGTCTGGCCGATATGCGTGACTGTCTCTGCCATCCGCTTGATCCCCTTAGGTCAGCAACTGTCGGCAAATGTCGATGAACGTCGCGGCCCAACCCGCCAGCAATGCGAAGATGGCGAGCCACACGAAGAGCAGGAAATGCCAATACATGGCGCACAGTTCGATGCCGAGTCGAAGCCGCTCCGGCCGCGCTCCATTCCAGGCGCCGGCGGTCGTTCTGCCGAGGCCCACCAGCCCGCCCAATATGTGCAGGCCATGCATGCCGGTAATCAGGTAGAAAAAACTGTTGGCCGGATTGGAACTCAGCAGATAGCCATCTTCGGTCAGCTGCCGCCATGCCATGAACTGACCGACCAGGAAGGCGAGCGCCGTGAGCCCGGCCGTGGCGAGGCCGAGCCTGACCATGTCGATCTGCCGCTTGCGCGCGGCGACGACGGCGCATTGCAGCGCGACGCTGCTCAAGACCAGCACGCCGGTGTTGAGCCAGAGCAGCCGCGGCAGCGGCAGCGGCTGCCAGT
Organism: Mesorhizobium sp. M0496; assembly: GCF_040321205.1. Classification (NCBI taxonomy): domain Bacteria; kingdom Pseudomonadati; phylum Pseudomonadota; class Alphaproteobacteria; order Hyphomicrobiales; family Phyllobacteriaceae; genus Mesorhizobium; species Mesorhizobium sp. M0496. The sequence continues at coordinate 62,185 of NZ_JAMYRC010000004.1, forward strand.
CCGACACCGCCATCCGCATGAAATACGCGCTGGTGAAGAGCGCGAACAGGCAGCCGACGACGGCGAGGAAGACACCTAGGCCGATTTTGGCGGTGGGTAGCGCCGACCGGTCGAGGGCGACAAAATCCCCGGCCAGACCTTGCTCGAGCCATGGCTTCGACATCAGCCCCTGGTGGGAAAGCCACCATCCGGCAAAGCCGACGATGACGAGCAGGAAGACTATGATGACGCTCATGCCGGCTCCCTCGAGGGGCCGAAGGAGCCAGGCATGTTCTGCGGGATGAAGTCCTCCTTGGCACCTGGAACGCTGTAATCATAAGCCCAGCGATAGACGATCGGCAGGTCCTTGCCGAAATTGCCGTGGGCCGGCGGTGTTTGCGGCGTCTGCCATTCGAGGGTCGTGGCTCGCCACGGGTTGCCGCCGGCCTCGCGGCCATGGCGGATGCTCCAGATCAGATTGAACAGGAACACCATCTGGGCAAAGCCGACGATGAACGCCATGACGCTGATGAACGAGTTCAGGTGGTGGGCCGACTCCGTCATGACAGTCATATCGGTCAGTTCAGCATAGCGCCTCGGCACGCCCATCAGGCCGAGATAGTGCATGGGGAAGAAAATCAGGTAAGCGCCGAGGAAGGTGACCCAGAAATGGAACCGGCCCAGCGTTTCGTTGAGCATCCGGCCTGTGACCTTCGGGTACCAATGATAGATCGCGCCAAAAACCACGAGGATCGGGGCGACACCCATGACCATGTGGAAGTGGGCGACGACGAACATCGTGTCGGACAGCGGAACATCGACGACGACATTGCCGAGAAACAACCCGGTCAGCCCACCGTTGACGAAGGTGACGATGAAGGCCAGGGCAAAGAGCATCGGTATGGTGAGATGGATGTCGCCGCGCCATAAGGTCAGCACCCAATTGTAGACCTTGATGGCGGTCGGAATGGCGATGATCAGCGTCGTGGTGGCGAAGAAGAAGCCGAAATAGGGGTGCATGCCGCTGACATACATGTGGTGCGCCCAGACCACGAAGCTCAGCGCGCCAATGCCGACGATGGCCCAAACCATCATCCGATAACCGAAGATGTTCTTGCGTGCATGGGTGCTGATCAGGTCGGATACGATGCCGAAGGCCGGCAACGCCACGATGTAGACCTCGGGATGGCCGAAGAACCAGAACAGGTGCTGGAACAGGATCGGGCTGCCGCCATTGTGCTGCAGTTGTTCGCCCATCTCGGAGATCGCCGGCATGAAGAAGCTGGTGCCGAGGGCGCGATCAAGCAGCATCATCACGCAGGCGACGAACAGCGCCGGAAAGGCGAGCAGCGCCATGACAGTCGCGGTGAAGATGCCCCAGACGGTCAGCGGCAGGCGCATCATCGTCATGCCGCGCGTGCGGCCCTGCAGCACCGTCACCACATAGTTCAGGCCGCCCATCGTGAACCCGATGATGAACAGGATCAGCGAGGAGAGCATCAGGATGATGCCCCAGTCCTGGCCGCCCGGCGTGCCGCTCATGATGGCCTGCGGCGGGTAGAGCGTCCAGCCCGCACCTGTCGGTCCGCCCGGTGCAAAGAAGCTGGACACCAGGACCAGCACGGCGAGCAGGTAGATCCAGTAGCTCAGCATGTTGACATAGGGGAAAACCATGTCGCGCGCGCCGACCATCAGCGGGATCAGGTAGTTGCCGAAGCCGCCGAGGAAGAGGGCGGTGAGCAGGTAGATCACCATGATCATGCCGTGCATGGTGATGAACTGGTAGTAGGCTTCCGGGGTGATGAAGTCGAACGTGCCGGGGAAGCCGAGTTGCAGCCGCATCAGCCATGATAGCACCAGGGCGACCAGGCCGATTCCCGTTGCCGTCGCCGAATACTGGATGGCGATGACCTTGGCGTCCTGCGAGAAGACATATTTCGTCCACCAGCTGTGCGGATGGTAGAGTTCCATTTCCGCGACTTCGGCTGGGGGGATGCCATCTGCAGGCGTGATGTCGACCATAGGAACACCTCCGTGTCCTTTTCAGCGAGACCCGACCGTTTCGAGCTTTGCTGCAATTTTCAAACCTGACGCTATCGTCTTGCCCGGCGCAATCGTCTTGCCCGGCGCGTTGTCTGCCGCGCCCGTTTGCTGGGGTACCGACAACTGCGCGAAAGTCTGCTGCTGGCCGAGCCAGGCCACATAGTCTTGCTGCGTGTCGACCATGACCACACCATGCATCAAAGGATGCCCTTGGCCGCAAAGTTCGGCGCACAGAACCTGAAAGGTTCCGGTCTTGGTCGGGGTGAACCAGAAATAGGTGACCGAGCCCGGGATCATGTCCATCTTGGCGCGGAATTCCGGCACATAGAAATCATGCAGCACATCGATCGAGCGGAGCAGCATCTTGACCGGTTTGCCGACCGGCAGATGCAGATCAGCCGCTTCGACCACGACATCGTCCTGACCATTGGGATCGCTGGCGATCACGCCCAACGGATTTTCGGCGGTGACGTCGCGGGTGTCGGATGTGCCAAGCTTGCCGTCCTTGCCGGGCAGACGGAAACTCCACTGCCACTGCTGGCCGACGACTTCGACGTCGGTTGCGTCGCTCGGGACGTTGACGAATCGGCTCCAGACGAACAGGCCGGGAACCAGCAACGCCGTGACCCCGACCGCGGTGACGATCGTCAGCCACGATTCGAGCCGCTTGTTCTCCGGCTCGTAGGCAGCCTGGTTCCCTTCCCGATGACGGAAGCGGAAGACGCAATAGGCCATGAATAGAACCACGGCGGCGAAGACGACGCCGGTAATCCAGAAGGTGATGATGATGGTGTTGTCGATATAGTCCCAGTTCGAGGCAATCGGCGTCCACCACCATGGGCTCAGGAGGTGAAACAACACCGAGCCCACGACGACCAAAACGAGTACAAGCGCTACGGCCATGCATCGTTCCTCCCGGCATTCGGGCGCGCGAAGCTGTCCCGGCGAATGCCAAGATCATCATAGCTCTTTTTTCGGTCGAAATTCCAGAGCCGACTATCTTGACGGGAAAAATGCCGTCGAAAATCGAACTTCTGGAGATGCTCGCTGTGGAGGAAGGAGTATCTGGAGTGCAACTGCGCGCAGGCGGCGCTCGCAGTTTTGATTGAAATGGCTCCCCGGAGTCGATGAAGCTGAAAAATACGAATTCGCCATCACCTTGCGCCAGAATGCGCCACATTCACCGAAAATGCGCAAACGTGACCGGGACCGCACCAAAGCCCCGCGCCTCGCCGGCGGGCCGACACCGATGCTCAGGGAGCGGCCGTCGCTCTGGCGCGAGAGCGGGACGAGGTGCGCACAGCTGAACTCACGGCCACCGGGATCCCCCCGATGCTATCCGCTATCGTGCCGTCCTTCCGAAGGCCGCTTGACCTGTCGCGCGGGGCCGTGTGCTAACCGTTTGGTTCGCTCGCCATTCCGGCCGGGATCAGCCGGCTACTGGCGTGTTGAGAAGCTGCTGCTCCCAAAGATACGCGATGCCGCTGCCGCCGAAGTGCTGGATAAGAATCTCGGTCAGCTCCTCGACATGCTCGGTGCGCGCCCAATCGCGTTGCCATTCGCCAGCGAGCGCCATCACGGTCATCACGTTCGCGCCGGCCGTGATCATTCGCTGGATGGCAACTTCGTGAGACTCCTTCGAAATCCCGCCCGACGCGTCGGTGATCACGGTCACGTCCCAGCCTTCGCCGGCGGCCTGGATCACAGGCATTGCGACGCAGACCTCCGTCCACAGGCCGGCGATGATCAGCTGCTTGCGGCCGGTCGCCTTGACGACGCTCACCACATTCTCGTCCTGCCAGGTGTTCACCCAGGTGCGATCGATGACTTCCTGGTCCGGAAATACGTCGGTGATCTGCTTGAAGAGAAGTCCACCGCGCGCCGCGATCACGCTGGTGAGAATGGTCGGAACATCGAAGGCTTTTGCCAGCTTTGCCAGCGCGGTCGTGTTGTTGACCACCATGTGCGGATCGTGGCTGTTCAGGCTTGCGAGCTGATAAGGCTGGTGGTCGATCAGAACGAGTACCGAGTCTTCAGGACGAAGAAGCGAATCGAGGCCGTTACGAAGGGTCATCAAGACTTCCTTTCTCTGCCGCCATGGACGGCAATGGGGTTCACGGGAGACATGCGCCCAGCGGGCGACGTTGCCTGGACGCAATTTGCCGTTCCTTTTGGTGATGCAGTAGTGCCATTATCAGGCAAGCTGTGTCGCGAAATGAGGAACGCTGAATTGGACATCGAAGATCTACAGACATTCGTCGCAGTGGCCGATGCAGGGGGCGTATCGGCCGCCGCGCGCCGGCTCGGCGTCTCCAAGTCAATCGTCAGCCGGCGGCTCTTTCGGGTTGAAGCGGAACTTGGCGTCCAGCTTGTTGCACGAACGACCCGCGGCGCCGCGCTCACGGAAGCGGGAATCACGTTCAGAGACCATGCGGCCCGGGCCAGCGCAGAGATCGATACCGCCAGGGAAACGATCCTCCCGACTGGCGACCTGCGCGGCCGCCTGAGAGTTGCCATGCCGCTTACTTTCGGCCCAACCCACTTCGCCCCCGTGCTCGCGGAAATGGCGCGCCTGCACCCGAAGCTTCAAATCCATACCTCCTACAGCGATCGCTTCGTCGATCTGATCGCCGAAGGTTTCGATTGCGCGATCCGGGGCGCCTACCTTCAGGACTCCAACTTGATCGCGAAGCGCGTTGGGCCGATCCATGGAAAGCTTGTCGCAAGCCCGGATTATATCGAGGTGCACGGGTCACCCGAGACCCCGGACGAACTCGTCAGCCATCAGGCCCTCATGCAGGGAACAGAAGCCTGGCAGTTCCTGGATGGCAGAAAGACTGTTACGGTCCAGCCGCAGGGCCAATTCAAGGCCGACAGCGCCACGGCGCTTGCCGCCGCGGCGGCGGCAGGTCTCGGCATCGCCTGGCTCCCCGATTGCGTCACACATGAATATGTGGCCTCCGGCGCGCTGGTCCCGATCATGACACGCTATCCGGTACCTCCGGGGGCCGCGTATGTCGTACGCCCGCCGGGTCAGCATCCTGCGCGGAAAGTGCGGGTGCTCACCGAAATGCTAACTGAGTATTTCAAACGGAACCCGGAACTTTGGGGTCTCGACAGCTAGTAGGTGCCTGATTGGTTCCATGCATCAGGATCTCGTCGGGCTCTTCGGCTGCTCGGATTGCAAGGCTGCGGGCCGCGATCGCCGGCCGGGCCTTCTTCACCGTTGTGCCTGACTAGGAAGGCCAACAGCGGGAGCGAAACCGCGACTGGAAGCCGACTTTCGGGATGCCTCCTTAGAGCCCGATAAGCCTCCAGGGATTTCTGGCGCGAGAGGCGGCTTCGTTAAGCGATAGCTAATATAGATGAGCCCGCGTCATCCAATCGAGGGATGGCGCGACTTAATCCCCCGCTCCACCTAATGGCAAGGCAAAGGGTGGCAACCCCGGTTTTGCCGCCCAAGGGCCTGCTGGGGGCTAAATATGAGCAAGACGACTCTCGTACTCGCTATCCTCGCTATCAGCATCAGCTATGCCGATGCCAAGGGCCATAAGGTGAACCTGCCGGTTTGCACCGCGTCAAGCTCACTCGCCGAAGTCCTGGGGGACAAGTGTTTTCTCGTCAAAGGTTCGAAGATCTATGGCGACATCGCCGATCTTTCCCAGATAATCACTTGGGCTGGTGGCGGAGCTGGCGGTCTGTGATGGGTGCCCTTGGGCAGTGCGACGACCGCGAGGAAGACGGCCGAGCCGGACAACGACGGCGAACACGTCATGTGGCGCGATGATCTGACTGGTCAGACCGTGCTGGTGCGGCTGTGAAGGGAAATATCGCTGTCTACATGCAGAGAACCGAGCGCTTCGAGGCTATCGTCCCGACGGTCGATCTCGCGAACGGCGATATGATCGTTGTGCTTCGGACCGAAGACTCCAGCGGCGGACGCTCGTTTCGCATGTCGCCAGAACTGGGCGCGGAGTTCCGGTCCTATTTTTTCCGAGATGATCCGCCAGAAGGCGAACTGATCAAACCTGCAAACTTGCAGGATTGGCCCGCTGCCGATGGTGGCGGGCTTTCTTTATCTTGTGGCAGAAAAGTCACGCAGCTGGAATATGCTGAGCTTCAACCGGCGCGAGCTTATTGTCCAGCCAAGTGAGGCGTACCGTTGTTTCGCGGGCAAAGGGGATGCCCGACACTCCTCCCGAACTAGGCCCGCTGCCCGCAAAGGCGGCGGGCCTATTTATTCAGCTTGTAGTCCGCTACGAAAGCCCTCGCTCATTGAGCAGATGGTTGCTTTTCACTTCTAGGATGTGAGTCCGCCAGTAGAGGACGTGTCCAACAATGAAGACCCCACGATTGGCTGATCCGTCCACATCGAAATCCCAGCACAAACGACTGCCGACAAAAACACGAGTGTTGACGTTTTCATTTGCTCCCCCCTTGCAGATGTAGCCCGAAACGTAGCCCAGCACAGAACATCGGCAAATTTGCCGACCTAAGAAATTTGGTTAAGTGCTTGAAATGATTGGCTCCCCGGGCCGGATTCGAACCAGCGACCAACCGGTTAACAGCCGGTTGCTCTACCACTGAGCTACCGGGGAACGGAGGCTCTTATGCGAGTGGGGGAGCGTATAGCTGCCCTTTTCGGCTTTGCAAAGAAGCAATTCGCATTTTTCCGAGGCTTTTTCGCACAGGCGTTTCTCGCAATCGTCGAGAGATGTCCTCATATTAGCAGTCTTGGCAGGGATACGGAACCGAAAGCGCGGCCGCGCCTGGGTTCGCTGATGCTTCTGAACGATCAAAACGGGTCAATCTTTCGAGACGATGACAGCACAAGACAACCAGATGCCGGCGCGCAAAATCTCAGTTTTCGGGCGCGAGTTCAAAATGCCGCGCTCGCGCGGGCTCAGAATCGCCATCGGTATCCTGCTGACCATGGGCGGTATCCTCGGCTTCCTGCCGATCCTCGGTTTCTGGATGGTTCCGCTCGGATTGCTAGTGCTTTCTTATGAATTCGCCATGGTGCGGCGCCACCGGCGCCGCTTTGTCGTCTGGTGGGAACGGCGACGCCGGCCGGATTGACGGCCATGACGCAGGCACGCCTCAGCGGGCGGCGTGCTCTTCCAGTGTCTCGCGGATCTGCTTGAGAATCGCCGCGGCTGAGGCAAGCCTTGCCCTGTCGAGCGGCGACAGGTTGCCCGCGCTTCGATGGACAGGCCGTCGACTGCGTGGCGCAAAAGCTCTCCGCACTGCGGCAGGCCCGGGCCTGACGATTGGCGGGGTGTGCCCGGGTTGGCGCAGAGGAAACCGTTCGGAATGCACGGTGGCCGCTTGACGGCATTTTCGCCGCAACCTATTGGAACCGGGTGGAACGCCGGGAGCAACGAGGCCTCGTGGCGGAGTGGTTACGCAGAGGACTGCAAATCCTTGCACCCCGGTTCGATTCCGGGCGAGGCCTCCAATGCCCGGGCCCCCGCGCTACAGCGCTGGGGCCTGAAGTTCCTGACATAATGAACCGCGGTTCTGGCGCGGCAAGCGGATTGGTTGGGACATGAGCGCTGATTTCTCCGAGCTTCGCGTCAAGATGGTCGACGGCCAGGTTCGCACCACCGATGTGACCAGCGCGCCGCTGCTCGACGCCATGCTTGTCGTGCCAAGAGAAGCCTTTGTCGGCGCCGCCCAGCGCGATCTTGCCTATATCGACGAGGACATCCGCATTGCCGCGGGCGCGGACGGCGCGCGCTACCTGATGGAAGCCTCGCCGCTGGCCAAGCTCATCCAGCTGGCCGAGATCAACCCGACCGATTCGGCGCTCGATGTCGGCTGCGGCACCGGCTACGCTTCGGCCATCCTGTCGCGGCTGGCCAGGTCCGTGGTGGCGCTCGAAAGCGATTCTGCGCTGGCGGAAACCGCCAGGTCGACGCTTTCATCGCTTGGTTGCGGCAATGTGACCGTCGTCCAGGGGGCGTTGCCGCAGGGGCATGCCGCCCAGGCGCCTTATGATGTCATCTTCGTCGGCGGCAGCGTCGCGGAAGTCCCAGTGCCGCTGCTCGATCAGCTTGCTGAAGGCGGCCGACTCGTCGCCGTCGAAGGGCAAGGCAATTCCGGAGTGGCACGACTTTTTTTCAAAGCCGGGGGGGTTGTAACCGGAAGACGCGCGTTTAATGCGGCAATTAAGCCACTACCGGGATTTGAACGTATTCGTGCTTTCGAGTTCTGAATGATTTTGCCTTGCAGCAGAGGCTTTGTCATGGTCGCTTGCATTTGAACAATCGTTGCTGATCCGCAAACTGGGGGCACTTTGGGGCTTGAGCAGCAGGGAACATCGAACACGCGGCGCCGGCTGATCAGAATGAGAAGCCGGTGCGGCGCAGTTCCCATGGAAAACGAATGAGGGTTTAACCGTGCCGTCTGTAAGCAAGTCACTTTTCACCGCCGTCCTCGTTTCGGCGACCATGCTGTCCCCGCTGGCCGCTTCGGCGGAAACCATTTCCGGCGCGCTTGCAAAGGCCTATCAATACAATTCTTCACTGAATTCGGCCCGCGCCGGCGTCCGTGTCACCGATGAGAGTGTCGCCATCGCCAAGTCGGGCTATCGTCCGATCGTCACCGGCTCGGCGGAAATCGATTATTCGAGCAGTCATCTCAACGGTACGGATCGGAGCGTGCGCCTGACCACCGGCAATTTTGGCGTCCAGATCAATCAGACGCTGTTCGACGGCTTTCAGACCCGGAACAATGTCGCTGCCGCCGAATCACAGGTTCGCGCTTCGGTCGAAAGCCTGCGCAACACCGAAGAGAATACCCTGTTCAGCGCGGCGCAGGCGTATATGAACGTGATTCGCGACCGGCAGGTCGCAGTGCTGACCGAGCAGAATCTGCAATTCCTGACCGAAACGGCGCGCGCTGCGCGTTCGCGCTTCGAAGTTGGCGAAGGCACGCGCACCGACGTCGCGCAGGCCGACGCTTCGCGGGCCGCCGCGGTGGCATCGCTGAGTGCCGCCCGGGCGCAGGCGTTGGCAAGTGCGGCGAGCTATCGCCAGATCGTCGGCGACGAACCAGGCAAGCTCAAAGGCCCTTCGCCGCTGGCAAAGCTGTTGCCGTCGAGCCTCGCCGCCGCCATCGGGGTGGCCTCGAACGAGCACCCGGCCATCCTTGCCACCCAGCACCTGGTCGACGCCGCCGCGTTTTCGGTGAAATCGGCCGAAGGCGCGCTGCTGCCGCAGCTGTCGGCTTCCGCCGGCGTCTCGAGCGCCTATCGCAACACTGTGCCGGGTGCCTTCTCGACGCAGGACGGCACCACCAACTCGGCCAGTGTCGGGGCAACGCTGACCATCCCGATCTATTCAGGCGGCCGCACCTCGGCGATCGTGCGTCAGGACAAGGAATCGCTCAGCCAGGCCCGCATCGAGGTCGATGTCAGCCGCGACCAGGTGCGCCAGGCCGTCACCGCCGCCTGGACCGAGTACACCGCAGCCCAGCAGCAGCTGACGGCCAACAGGCAAGTCATCGAGGCCGCGAAGCTTGCGTTGAACGGCGTCATCGAAGAACGCAATGTCGGCCAGCGCACCACGCTCGACGTCCTCAATGCACAGGCTACGGTCATCACCGCCCAGATCAACCAGGCCGGTTATGAGCATGATGTGGTGGTGGCGAGCTACGCCATCCTGCAGGCGACCGGCCGCCTGTCCGTCGACCGCCTTGGCCTGCAGGTGGCGAAATACAAGCCTGAAGAGCATTACAACGCTGTCAAGGACAAGTGGTACGGCCTGCGCACGCCGGACGGCCGCTGAGGGCGTTCGGTTAGCCGTCTCGCCGTTTGAGCAGGATTTTTTGCTCCGCTGCTCTTGGCTTTCAAGATCGCGCTAATCTGTTGAAATCCCACAAGTCCCCAGATTGGGGATTCTCGTGCGGCGATCCGTCGGTTACGCTGTCGCCATGATTCGATCCGGCTTTGCCGGAGCGGAAATCCCACAGGGGTCACAAAGGCGGCGGATGTGACGATGGCGACGGCAAGCAGTGTACAGCGCGAACCTTCCATGGAAGAGATACTGGCTTCCATCAGGCGGATCATTGAGGACAGCGACGGCGGTCGCAAGCAGCCGGGCGACGCTGATGAGTTGCGCCAGGATCTGGAGCCGGCGCCGAACGCCGATGCTGCCCCCGACGTTGACGCATTCCGTGCCGACCTGCATGCCGCTTCCGAGGTCAGGAAGCCGGTCACGCTGGCGGAAGTCCAGGCGCAGCTGCCGGCGGCCGAGCCGGTGATCGCGCGTACGGAAACGCCGGTGCGCCCCGATCCAGCCCCGGCAAAGCCATCTATGACACTTGCCGAGGTCAGCGCCCGGGTTGGCGCCGAGCCGGCCAACGCGCCGGCACCGCGTCCCGTCACTGCCCCCGACGCCCCCGTTGCCGATTGGCGGCGTGAGATCGCCGCGGTTGGTGAGCAGGCCAAAATGGTGTCGGACAGGGCCGAGGCACGCAAGCCGGTTGCCCAGCCGCCAGTGGACAACTCAAGGGACGAAGCGAGCGCGAAAGCCTCTGAGCCGCCTCGTCCAGACGTGGTGCGGCCAGCCGCGGCCAGTGATGCGCCGCGTCCGGCCATCGTTTCCGAGCACACCGGCCGGCAGGTTGCCGCCGCCTTTGGCGAGCTTTCCGATGCGTTCGCCAGCCGCGGCAAGAAGACATTCGACGAGATGGCCGAAGAGATGCTGCGCCCGATGCTGCAGGATTGGCTCGACAACAATCTGCCGACACTGGTCGAAAGGCTGGTGCGCGAGGAGATCGAGCGCGTGGCGCGCGGCGCGTAATAATTCTCCATACCGGGTTACCAAAAGAACCGGCGCCTTCGTGGCGCCGTTTCTTTTTGTGAGGTCAACTCGCGCCGGTCGCGAAGCAGACAGGCTTCCGCCGGAAACGCTGACGATTATTGACCGTGGCGACATCTTCTACGTTCGCCGCTCCAACTACGGCCCCGACTGCCCGGCATGTGGAAAGCCGTATCGGACGCCGCGGGCAAAGTTTTGCGACGAGTGCGGGCACGGCCTTCCGTTGAAATGAACAAGGCCACGCCTATTTGACGTCGAGGGTCAGAGACAGCCCTTGCGGTTGACTTGGCCAAAACCTTCCGATTTACACCGGACCAGCAAAACTCCCGACAGCGCGGACCATTTTCCCATGCTTGAAAAGACCTACGACGCCAAAACCGTCGAGCCGAAGATCGCCAAAATCTGGGAAGAGGCCGACGCGTTTCGCGCCGGTGCCGGGGCCGAGGAGGGGGCGGAAGCCTTCACCATCGTCATCCCGCCGCCGAACGTCACCGGTTCGCTGCATATGGGGCACGCGCTAAACAACACGCTGCAAGACATTTTGGTACGCTTCGAGCGCATGCGCGGCAAGAACGTCTTGTGGCAGCCGGGCATGGACCATGCCGGCATCGCCACGCAGATGGTGGTCGAGCGCCAGCTTATGGAAAAGCAGATCCACCGCCGCGACCTGACCCGCGAACAGTTCATCGAGAAAGTGTGGGAGTGGAAGGCCGAATCCGGTGGCGCGATCTTCAACCAGCTGAAGCGGCTCGGTGCCTCTGCCGACTGGTCACGCGAACGCTTCACCATGGACGAAGGCCTGTCCAAGGCCGTCCTCGAAGTGTTCGTCACGCTCTACAAGGAAGGGCTGATCTACAAGGACAAGCGCCTTGTGAACTGGGATCCCAAGCTGCTCACCGCGATCTCCGATCTCGAGGTCGAGCAACAGGAGGTCAACGGCAATCTCTGGCACTTCCGCTATCCCATCGAGGGCCAGGTCTTCGACCCGGAGAATCCGAAAACCTTCATCACCGTGGCGACGACGCGCCCCGAGACGATGCTGGGCGACACGGCCGTTGCCGTGCATCCCGACGACGAGCGTTTCCGGCATCTGATCGGCAAGAACATCGTTCTGCCGATCGTCGGCCGCAAGATTCCCGTGGTGGCGGATGATTATTCCGACCCTGAGAAGGGCTCCGGCGCGGTCAAGATCACACCGGCGCACGACTTCAACGACTTCGAAGTCGGCAAGCGCCACAAGCTGCCGGCGATCAATATCCTGACCACGGCAGCGGCGGTAAGTCTTAGGGATAATGAGGATTTTCTTGCCGGTCTTGAGGTGACGCCGGAGCGCCAGGCGGTCTGGGATGAACTCAACGGCCTCGACCGCTTCGTCGCGCGCAAGAAGATTGTCGAGCTGATGGAAGAAGGCGGCTTCCTCGAAAAGGTCGAGCCGCATCGCCACGCCGTGCCGCATGGCGATCGCGGCGGCGTGCCGATCGAGCCGTTCCTGACCGAGCAGTGGTATGCCAACGCGGCGCAACTGGCCAAACCGGCGATCGCATCGGTGCGTGAGGGCCGCACCAACTTCGTGCCGAAGAACTGGGAAAAGACCTATTTCGACTGGATGGAGAACATCCAGCCCTGGTGCATCTCGCGCCAGCTCTGGTGGGGTCACCAGATCCCAGCCTGGTACGGGCCGGACGGGCGCGTCTTCGTCGAGAAGACCGAGGAAGAGGCGCTGAGCGCGGCGATCGAATATTATCTGGCGCTGGAAGGGCCGTGGAAGGCCTGGGTCGAGGACAAGCTCGAGAATTTCCAGCCGGGCGAGATCCTGACCCGCGATGAGGATGTGCTCGATACATGGTTCTCATCGGCGCTATGGCCGTTCTCGACGCTCGGCTGGCCGGATGAGACGCCCGAGTTGAAGACCTACTACCAGACCGACGTGCTGGTGACCGGCTTCGACATCATCTTCTTCTGGGTCGCCCGCATGATGATGATGGGCCTGCACTTCATGGACGAGGAGCCGTTCCACACCGTCTATGTCCATGCGCTGGTGCGCGACAAGAACGGGCAGAAGATGTCGAAGTCGAAAGGCAACGTCATCGACCCGCTCGACCTCATCGACGAATACGGCGCCGATGCGCTGCGCTTCACCCTGACGGTTATGGCGGCGCAAGGCCGCGACGTGAAGCTCGACCCGGCGCGCATAGCCGGCTATCGCAATTTCGGCACCAAGCTGTGGAACGCGACGCGTTTTGCCGAGATGAACGAGGTCGCGCGCAACGACGATTTCTGGCTGAACGACGCCAAGCTGGCGGTCAATCGCTGGATCCTCACCGAATTGACGCGTGCCGCGCGAGAGATCACCGACGGCATCACCTCATACCGCTTCAACGAAGCTGCGGGGGCTGCCTACCGCTTCGTCTGGAACCTGTTCTGCGACTGGTACCTGGAACTGCTGAAGCCGGTGTTCATGGGCGCCGACGAGGCGGCCAAGACCGAAAGCCGCGCCTGCGTCGCCTTCGTGCTGGATGAAATCTACAAGCTGCTGCACCCGATGATGCCGTTCATGACGGAGGAGCTGTGGGCGCAGACCGCTGGCGAAGGCAAGGAACGGGCCTCGCTGCTGTGCCATGCCGCATGGCCATCGCCGGATTTCGAAGACGCGGATGCCGCCGCCGACATCAACTGGCTGGTCGACCTCGTCTCGGGCATCCGTTCCGTGCGCTCGGAGATGAACGTGCCGCCGGCAGCCATTGCACCGCTGGTGGTGGTCGGCGCCAACGGTGTGACTCGTGAACGGCTTGTTCGTGAGGACTCGGCGATCAAGCGGCTGGCGCGGGTCGGCGACATCTCGCTGGCCGATGTCGCTCCAAAGGGTTCGGCGCAGATCGTGCTCAACGAGGCGACGATCTGCCTGCCGCTCGGCAGCCTGATCGATCTCGCCGCCGAGGCTGCACGGCTGCAGAAGGAACTGGCCAAGGTGACGGAGGAAATCGCGCGCCTGCACAAGAAGCTGTCGAACGAAAGATTCGTCGCCAGCGCGCCGGCCGAGATCGTCGAAGCCGAGCGTGAAAAGCTCGCCGAATACCGTGACGCGCAGGAGAAGCTTTCGGTCGCGTTGACCAGGGTTCGCGACGCCGGTTGAGGGTAGATTCGCGAGACTTTAGAACGCTCTAAAATGGGACCGTTTTTACCCCGAAAGTCGACATTCCGTAGCGTTAATGTTGACGTAAACGGAAGTTTTTGCCCCATTGTTGCCATAATGTAACAATGGGGCCTTTGCTCCCCAAAAAGCACTGTTCTTGAGCCTTTTTGGGCGTTTTTTCTCGTTTTTTTGGGGACGATACCCCCGGATGGGCCGTTTTTCGGCTCTGCTGCGTCCGGTTGCATTTTGTCGAAAGTGCGCCTGGCGAATATGTACATGTACGCCCTTGAATTCGTTGTTGCACCGTTAACCTGAATTGGTTCTAGCTCGATACACTCGAATTCGGGGAGGACATTCATGACTATTCTGCGACTGAAAACGCTGCTGGGGGCAGGGTGCTTTTCGCTTGCTTTGATCGGAACGGCGATGAGTTCGGCGCATGCCGGCGGCATCGAGCGCGGCGGCTACGACATCGATCTTTTGTTCGATCCGGCTCCGTTCGCTACGGAAGCCGAAGCGACCTACGTGATGCCGCAACGCAAACTCAAGAATGCGGTGGACACCGATCCGAGCGACGGCAATGTGACATTCCTCGGCAGCACGGCGAACGACAGCGAGAGCTACTGGGTGCCGCGTATCGGCGTCAAGGCCGAGCTCGTCAAAGGCGTCGACTGTATGTTCGACTATTCCCAGCCGTGGGGGGCGCATACAAATCCGGGTTTGTGGGCCGGTGCCGAGTCCAACATGGAAACCGACATCAAGAGCAACAACTACGCCACGACCTGCTCCTACAAGATGGATGCCGGCAAAGGCCAGGTTCGCTTCATCGGTGGCGTCTACTACCAGGAAGTCTATGGCTTCAAGCAAGACCTGGTGTCGCCGTTGGTGCCGGGCTTCCAGGGCACCGGCCGTGTCGATCTCAAGGGCACCGGCTGGGGCTGGCGCGCCGGCCTCGCCTATGAAATCCCAGAGATCGCGCTGCGCGCGAGCCTCGTCTACAATTCGCGGGTCAAGCTCGACAACATCTCGGGCACACTGGACTTGACGCGTGTTGGCCTTGTCGTGCTGCCGATCTATGGTGCGACGGAGTACATGCCGGACACGGTAGAATTGAAGTTGCAGTCAGGTATTGCGCCGGACTGGCTCGCCTTCGGTTCGCTGAAGTGGGTCAACTGGAGCCTGCTGCAGAGTGTTCCGATTTGCGTCGTAGGTACTCCTGCCGCGGCATGCGTTACGGGTGATGTCCTGCATTCAGGCCAGATCACCTCACTGGACCTGATGTACCGTGACGGCTGGACCGTCACCGGCGGCCTCGGCCACAAGTTCAACGACCAGTGGAGTGCGGCCGGCCAGCTTTCCTGGGATCGCGGCACGTCGCATGGCTACGGTTCGCAGACTGATACCTGGACACTGGGAGGCGGCGTCGCCTACACGCCCAAGCCAAACATCGAGGTTCGTCTGGCCGGTGCGATCGGCGTGCTGACCAGTGGCCACTCAGGGACGGTGGCTGGTGACAATGGCTACGTGGCCGGCGAGGAAGTCAGCTATGACTTCGGCAACGATCTGGTCACTGCGATTTCAGGCGGTCTCAAGATCAAGTTCTAAACCTCTGTAAAGACGAATAAAAAGGCCGGGCATTGCCCGGCCTTTTTATTGTTACCGGCTCGGAAGGAGCGGACTCGCGGCTGCAGCGGCTTAGCTGCGTTGCATATTAGCCGCACCAGTTCCGCCTCATGCGATTGTGACGTTTTGGCAACACTTTCTGAACAACCCCTGCGCTGGAAGTCAGGCCGGGGGATTTGCCCATTTCCCGCCATAAACCCGGCGCACCTCGATCTTGTCTCGGGATACGCGCCAGAAGGCTCGGCGATGGGGCAGGCCGCACCACCCCCTTTGCAGGGAAGATGTGGGGCAAGGAAGAGTATGGACGCCAAAGTCATTTCCAAGGCCAAGCTCCCCAGCCGCTATGTGACCGTCGGTCCGGCGCGTGCGCCGCACCGTTCCTATCTCTATGCGATGGGCTTGTCGGCGGCCGAGATCGCGCAGCCGCTGGTCGGCGTCGCGTCCTGCTGGAACGAGGCGGCGCCCTGCAACATTTCGCTGATGCGCCAGGCGCAGGTGGTCAAGAAGGGCGTCGCGGCCGCTAGCGGCACGCCGCGCGAATTCTGCACCATCACCGTCACCGACGGCATAGCCATGGGCCACCAGGGGATGAAATCGTCGCTGGTGTCGCGCGAGGTCATCGCCGATTCGGTCGAGCTCACCATGCGCGGCCATTGCTACGATGCGTTGGTCGGGCTGGCCGGTTGCGACAAGTCGCTGCCCGGCATGATGATGGCCATGGTGCGCCTCAACGTGCCGTCGATCTTCATCTATGGCGGTTCGATCCTGCCCGGCAGCTATCGCGGCCGCCAGATCACCGTGCAGGATGTGTTCGAGGCCGTCGGCCAACACTCGGTCGGCACGATCGATGATGCCGAACTGCTTGAAATCGAGCAGGCCGCCTGTCCGTCGGCCGGCTCCTGCGGCGCCCAGTTCACCGCCAACACCATGGCCACCGTCGCCGAGGCGATCGGCCTGGCGCTGCCCTACTCCTGCGGCGCGCCGGCGCCTTACGAGATGCGCGACCGTTTCAATTTCGCCTCGGGCGAAAAGATCATGGAGCTGATCGCGAAAAATATTCGGCCGCGCGACATCGTCACGCTGAAGGCGCTGGAGAATGCGGCGACCGTGGTGTCGGCAACCGGCGGCTCGACCAACGCAGCATTGCATCTGCCGGCGATCGCGCACGAGGCCGGCATCAAATTCGACCTGTTCGACGTGGCGAAGATTTTCGAGAAGACGCCTTACATCGCCGATCTCAAGCCGGGCGGCAAATATGTCGCCAAGGACATGTTCGAGGCCGGCGGCATTCCGCTGTTGATGAAGACGCTGCTCGACCATGGCTATCTGCATGGCGACTGCATGACCGTGACTGGCCGCACTTTGGCCGAAAACATGCAGCACGTTGCCTGGAATGAGCATCAGGATGTGGTCCGCCCGGCCAACAGACCCATTACCCAAACCGGCGGTGTCGTGGGCTTGAAGGGAAACCTTGCCCCCGAAGGCGCGATTGTGAAGGTCGCGGGCATGACGGAGCTGAAGTTCTCCGGTCCGGCGCGCTGCTTCGATTCGGAAGAGGGATGTTTCGAGGCGGTGACGCATCGCAACTACAGGGAAGGCGAGGTTCTCGTCATTCGTTACGAAGGGCCGCGCGGCGGCCCCGGCATGCGCGAGATGCTGTCGACGACGGCAGCGCTCTACGGCCAGGGCATGGGCGGCAAGGTGGCGCTGATCACCGACGGGCGCTTCTCGGGCGCGACGCGCGGTTTCTGCATCGGCCATGTCGGGCCCGAGGCAGCCGTCGGCGGTCCGATCGGGCTGCTCAGGGATGGCGATTTGATCTCAATCGACGCGGTGAACGGCACGATAGATGTGGCGTTGTCCGATAGCGAACTGGCGGCGAGGGCAAAGAATTGGAAGGCGCGCACGACCGACTATCAGTCGGGCGCGATTTGGAAATATGCACAGACGGTTGGGCCGGCGCGCGATGGCGCGGTGACCCATCCGGGCGGTGCGAAAGAAACACATTGCTATGCGGACATCTGAGTTGCTGAGGTCGTCTGTCTTTTCGGCACTGGTCGTGGCCGCCACTTTTGGCGCGACCTTTGGCGCCGTGGGCCAGGCCATGGCCTTCGACGACAAGGTGTTCGACGACAAGACCGGCGTGAAGCCGCAGTCCAGCCCGTGGGCGGTGTTCCAGTTCGGCTTCTCCGCTTACAAGAACGGGCACAAGGAACAGGCCGCCGAGGCCTACAAATACGCCGCCGAGAACGGCCAGATCGGCGCCACCTGGAAACTCGCCCGCATGTATGCCGAAGGCGATGGCGTGGCGCGCGACGACTATGAGGCGTTCAAGTTCTTCTCGGAGATCGTCGACCAGGATGTCGAGCCCGGCTCTCCCGAGGAAAGCTATGTCTCCGATGCGCTGGTGGCGCTTGGCGACTATCTGCGCAAGGGCATTCCCGGCAGCCCGGTCACCGAGAACGAGGTGGCGGCCCAGGAATATTACATGCGCGCCGCCGCCAACTACCGCAATCCGAACGCACAGTTCGAGATGGGGCAGATGTTCCTGAAAGGCGAGGGCGGCGTGAAGGCCAGCGTCAAGCAGGCCGGGCGCTGGTTCCAGCTCGCCGCCGAGAAGGGCCATGCCGGCGCGCAGGCGACACTAGGCCACCTGCTGTTCCAGAGCGGCAAGATCGTTCGCGGCCTGGCGATGATGACAGCGGCGCTCGAACGCGCTTCGCCGGCCGACCAGCCCTGGATACGCGGCATGCAGGAGGAGGCATTCGCCACCGCCGGCGAAGCCGATCGCCGCACCGCGATCTCGCTGGCCGATGACTTCCTCACCAAGGGCGGCAACGCGGACCAGTAGTCTGGCGGCTGAGTTGCCGGCGCAACATTGGAGATTGGCGAAAACGGTTGCGACAGCCAATCTCCCCCCAAGTGGGGGAGATGTCCGGCAGGACAGAGGGGGGCGCTGTCCCGCCAGCCTTGCTCTTATTCTGACGTACCCGCAACACCAGCCACGATCACAATATGCTGGCAGGCATTGTCGATGTCACCGATGATATCGTCATTCCAAAAGCGCAGGACAGTCCAGCCATCCTGCTCCAGACGCGACGATCTCGCTTCGTCACCCGCGACAGCATCGCCTTCAGCATGTTGGGAGCCATCAACTTCGACGACCAGTTTCTTTTCTGGGCAAGCAAAGTCGACAATGTAGCCGGCGATCGGAAATTGCCGCCGGAAGCCAAGCCCCATCAATCTATGCGCGCGAAGCTCGTTCCAGAGCTTCAACTCGGCGTCGGTCATCACCTTGCGCATCGACCTGGCGTTTGCACGATGGTTTGGAGGCAGAGGCGTGTGAGGCATTCTCGATGCTCGGTTGCTGTTGCGGCTGGCGCTCTACGGCGCCCCCCTCTGTCCTGCCGGACATCTCCCCCACAAGGGGGGAGATTGGCTCACTTTTCGGTCGGTTCCGTCGGCACCAGACTGGGCGCTGGCGTCGAGATCGGCGTGGCGTGCAGGTGCGGCGCCATTGTGTTTGCGGGGCAGCTGTCCCCGACCTTCGTCCACGAGGTGTTGTTGAGCACCATGTCGCAACGGGCAAGATGGCTCTGGTCGGCAACCGTCAGGCAGGCGACCTGGCCGAGCTGATAGGATTTTCCATTGGCCAGGCATTCCTGATCGGCAAGTGCCGCGGCAGGAGCGGCCACCGCAAATGCCAGGCCGATCGGACAAAGATGAAATCGAATGGTCATGGGAACCCCAGCCGCCATGCTGGTCTCCCATCATGCGCCGGAATGTGGCTATATGAGGTCGAGCGCAGGCGCGCCCGGCGTCGGGCCAGGGTTCTCTCAGGCGGGCTGCAGCGCGAGATCGATCGCCACCGGCACATGATCGGAGGGTTTTTCCCAGGCGCGGACATGCTTTTCGATCGAGGCGGATGAGAACCGGTTGGCGGCTTCCGGCGACAGCAGCAGATGGTCGATGCGGATGCCGTTGTTCTTCTGCCAGGCGCCGGCCTGATAGTCCCAGAAGGTATAGGTGTCGGGCGCGTCGGTGACCGCGCGCACCGCTTCGGTGAACCCCAGGTTGAGCAGCCGGCGGAAGGCTTGCCGCGTCTGCGGCTGGAACAGCGCATCGCCCAGCCAGTTCTCCGGAAACCGCGCGTCGATCGGCTCGGGAATGACGTTGTAGTCGCCGGCCAGCACCAGCGCCTCTTCGAGCTCAAGTCGTTCCTGCGCCCAGCGCTCCAGCCGTGCCATCCAGGACAGCTTGTAGGAGAACTTCTTCTCGTCATCGATCGGATTGCCGTTCGGCAGATAGAGCGAGGCGACGCGCAATGCGCCCTTGTCGGTCGAGAAAACGCCTTCGATGAAACGCGCCTGTTCATCGGCATCGTCGCCAGGCAGGCCTCTGATGACCTCGTCGAAGCGCAATTTCGACAGGATGGCGACACCATTGAAACCCTTCTGGCCATGGGTTTCGACGTTGTAGCCAAGCGCCTCGATCTCGGCGCGCGGGAACTGCTCATCGACCGTCTTGATCTCCTGGAGGCAGGCGATATCGGGCGCGCTTTCGGTCAGCCAATGGGTCAGGTTGCCGATGCGGGCGCGCACGCCGTTGATGTTCCAGGTGACGATTTTCATGATGGTCCCGATGCTGTTCAGTTGGGCTCTTGCGGCGGATGGCGTTCGACGAGACCGATCGTATTGCCAGCCGGGTCCTTTAGGAAGGCCATCCATTCGCTTTCCCCCGCTGGACCGAACTGGCCCTCGGTGTCGCGATGGACAAGCATCGGCGGCGCGGTGAAGGGGACGCCGGCGGCGATTGCCGAGGCGTGGAAATCGTCGAGGCCCGATATGTCGAGATAGACGGTTCCGGCTGGTATGCCGTCAGTGAACAGCAACCTGATATCACCGGCCATGATGAAGGCAATGCCCGGCGGATCGAAGCGCGCGTGGACAGCCATACCTAGCACGTCGCGCCAGAAGGCTAGCGTCGTATCGAGGTCGCGGCCGGCCGCCAGCGCGATCTGACGGACCGCGCCGATGGCAGGCATTCTATATGGAAAAACTCGTGCCGCAGCCGCAGGAGGCGACGGCATTGGGGTTCCTGATCTGGAACGACTGGCCCATCAGATCGTCGACGAAATCGATCACCGAACCACCCATATAGACCAGCGACAGATCATCGATCAGCACCGTGGCGCCGTCCTTTTCGATGGCGACGTCATCGTCATTCGCACCTTCGACCAGGTCGAACTTGTAGGAAAAGCCCGAGCAACCGCCGCCTTCGACCGAAACGCGCAGCGCCGTCTTGCCGGCCTCGCCCGAGACAATCTTGGCGATCCGCTTGGCAGCGGCCTCGGTCATATCGACTTTCATGGCAGTCTTGGCATCAGCGCCCATGGGCGTCACCTTGCTTTCGGTTTCACATGATAGGTATGAAGCGCGAGGGGCCAAGTCAACCAGGCCCAAGCCAACTGGACCAAGTCAACTGCGGCAGCATCAGCCATGACCAATGAGTTGGGCGACATCGGATTCGGCTATCGGCCACGCGCCGCCTATGCCTGCGATCCGGCAAAGTCGCGTGGACGGCTTTTCGACGAGGTGGAAAGCCCGACCCGCACGCCGTTCCAGCGCGACCGCGACCGCATCATTCATTCGACGGCCTTCCGCCGGCTCAAACACAAGACGCAGGTCTTCATTGCGCATGAAGGCGACCACTACCGCACCCGGCTGACCCATTCGATCGAAGTGGCGCAGATCGCGCGCGCCCTGGCACGGGCGCTGCGCGGCGACGAGGATCTCGCCGAGGCAGTCGCACTGGTGCATGATTTCGGCCACACGCCTTTCGGCCACACTGGTGAGGACGCGCTGAACGAGAAGATGGCCGCCTGGGGCGGTTTCGACCACAATGCGCAATCGCTGCGCATCGTGACAAGGCTAGAGGCGCGCTACGCCGAATTCGACGGGCTCAACCTGACCTGGGAAACGCTGGAAGGTCTGGTCAAGCACAATGGACCGCTGACGGACGCCAATGGTCAAGGTCTGAAAGGGCCGGTGCCGCAGGCGATCCGTGACTATTCGCAGCTGCATGACCTCGAACTGGACCGGTTTGCCGGCATCGAGGCGCAATGCGCGGCGATCGCTGACGACATCGCCTACAACAACCATGACATCGACGATGGCTTGAGGGCAGGGCTGCTGACGCTGGACATGCTGGAGACGGTTTCGCTGCCCGGAACCATTCTGAGAGGCGTGCGCGCACGCTATCCCTCCCTCGATGATGTGCGCACCGGCCATGAACTGATGCGGCGGCAGATCACCGCCATGGTCGAGGACGTCATCGTCTCCACCACTGCCAATCTGGAGCGCATCAGGCCTCAGAGCGCCGATGCGGTGAGGGCGGCGGGCGAGACTATGGTGACTTTCTCGGCCGAAATGGCCGCCTTCGAGAAAGAACTGAAGGCTTTTCTCTACAAGCATCTCTATCGGCACGCGGAAGTCATGCGGGTGCGCGCGGACGCCGAGCAGATCGTCAAGGATCTGTTCGACGCCTATTTCGCCGATCCGCGCGCCATGCCGGACGGCTGGCGCGAGGGGCTGGATCGGGCCGACGATCGCATCAAGGCGCGCAGCGTCGCCGACTTCCTGGCGGGTATGACCGACACCTATGCGCTCAAGGAGCACCGGCGTTTGTTTGACCATACGCCTGAATTGAGCTAGGGCGGGCTCGATTTTGCCGGCCAACGAGCCGGATTCCCTGCAAAGCCACCAGAGCCAGTCCCATGAACATCTTCGCCGATTTCACCGCGCGAATCATAAAAGCCGTCGAAGCGCTTGATTTGAAAGACAGTAATGGCGTTTCGCCGGACCTGTCGCGCATTGCCGTCGAGCCGCCGCGCGACGCCAGCCATGGCGACTTGGCGACCAATGCGGCAATGGTGCTGGCCAAGCCGACCGGCCAGAATCCGCGCGCGCTGGCCGAGAAACTGGCGCAAGCGCTGCGTGACGACAAGGATGTCGCCGCCACCGACGTGGCCGGTCCGGGTTTCGTCAATCTCCGGCTGAAGGACGGCTTCTGGCAGACGCATCTGACCGAGCTGCTTGGCGAGGGCCGCAACTATGGACGTTCGACCGTTGGCGGCGGCAGGAAGACCAATGTCGAATATGTCTCGGCCAATCCGACGGGGCCGATGCATGTCGGCCACTGCCGGGGTGCTGTGGTCGGCGACGCGCTCGCCAATCTGATGGCCTTCGCCGGCTACGACGTGACCAAGGAATATGTCATCAACGATGCCGGCTCGCAGATCGACGTGCTCGGCCGCTCGGTCATACTGCGCTACCGCGAGGCGCTTGGCGATGATATCGGCGAGATACCGGCTGGGCTTTACCCCGGCGATTATCTCGTCCCTGTCGGTCAGGCGCTGGCCAAGGAGTTCGACCGCTCGCTCCTGCAGATGCCGGACGACGAGGCGCTCGCCATCGTCAAGGACCGCACCATCGATGCGATGATGGCGATGATCCGCGAGGATCTGGCGATGCTCAACGTGCATCACGACGTGTTCTTCTCCGAGCGCACGCTGCACGCCGACAATGCCAAGAAGATCCGTTCGGCGATCAACGATTTGACGCTGAAGGGCCATATCTACAAGGGCAAGCTGCCACCGCCCAAGGGCGAGAAGCCCGACGATTGGGAGGACCGCGAGCAGACGCTGTTCCGCTCGACCGCGGTCGGCGACGACATGGACCGGGCGCTGGTCAAGTCCGATGGCTCCTTCACCTATTTCGCCGCCGACGTCGCCTATCTCAAGGACAAGGTCGATCGCGGCTTCGTCGACCTGATCTATGTGCTCGGCGCGGACCATGGCGGCTATGTCAAGCGGCTGGAAGCTTTGGCGCGGGCCATTGCCGGGGACGAAGTGAAACTTACCGTGCTGCTTTGCCAGCTGGTGAAGCTGTTTCGGGACGGCGAGCCGGTGCGCATGTCGAAGCGGTCCGGCGATTTCGTGACGTTGCGCGAAGTGGTGGAGGAGGTTGGCCGCGACGCGATCCGCTTCATGATGCTCTACCGCAAGAACGATGCGCCGTTGGATTTCGATTTCGCCAAGGTGACCGAGCAGTCCAAGGATAACCCGGTGTTCTATGTGCAGTATGCCTCGGCGCGCTGCCATTCGGTGTTCAGGCAGGCGAGCGAGCAGCTGGGCGAAGCCAATTTCGACCGCAACAGCCTGGCGTCCGCCGTGGCTTTGCTGACCGACGAGGGCGAGATCGGCCTGATCCGCAAGCTTGCCGAATATCCGCGCCTGATCGAGTCGGCAGCACTTGCGCTCGAGCCGCATCGGCTGGCATTTTACCTCTATGATCTGGCTTCCAGCTTCCATGGACACTGGAACCGTGGCACGGATAATCCAGACTTACGTTTTGTTAAGGTTAACGACCGACAATTGACGCATGCCAGACTAGGGCTGGTGCAGGCTGTTTCGGATGTTTTGACGTCCGGCCTGACGTTGATCGGAGCCGCCGCGCCCACCGAAATGCGTTAGGTTTGACTAAAAACCTGTCACCTTTTGCCCACATTGCGCTGGTAAGGGCCAACCCTACGCGACGTCCATGGCGTCCGAATGAGTGCGAGTTCGGGAACAATAATGGCAGACAGAACCCAGCTGAGAGTAGCCGACAACAACGACATCGCTGGCGATGATCCGTTCGCGGAACTGACCAGGATCATGGGGTTCGACCCGCGCCAGCCGGTCAAGCCGCAGCCGCCCGCCCAGCCGAAAGCCCCAGCCGCCGATCACGTGGCGGAAGAGAGCGATTTCGATATCGATCTCGAGAAGGAAATGATGGGCGAGTTCGGCGCTGACGACAGCGACGCCGCTCCGGTTGCCGAGGCTCGTGAGCAGACTTTCGAGCATGAGCCTGCGTTCGAAGCTGCTGATGCCAGCGCAATGGACGACGACGAGCTTGCCGCGTCGCTCGACGACGATTTCCATCTGGACATGACTGATGTCGACGACCATGCCGCCGGCGCCAGCGATACGGCCGCCGCCGAAGCCGCGCCGTCTGTCGAGCCGGCTTTCGACGCTGATTTCGACAATGCCGTCGCCAGTTCGCTTGAGGATGTCTCTCCCTTCGAGGACGACCAGCCGATGGCGGACGAGCTTGCCGCGTCGCTCAACCAGGACTTCCGGATCGACGAGGAAGCCGAAGACGCCCAGCATGCTGTTGCCGTTGCCGACGCGCCTGCTGTCGAGACGGCCGCCCCCGATCATGAAATCGACGAAGCGGTTGCGATCTCGCTCGAAGACGAGCTGATGCTCGACGACCATTCGGTGGCGGAACAGCCCTACACGGCTGCCGATCCCGTCGAGTATCTGCCGGAGCAGGCGGCTGCGCGTGACGGCCGGGCCTCCGACGAGAATCTTGCCTCCGACGAGGATTTTGCCGACCGCCTTGACGATTCCATGGCTGATGTCGACATGGATTTTGACATTCGCGCTGATGAGCCGGTCGCATTCGACGCGCCGGAAGCGCATGATGCGCTTCCCGATAGCGCGGATGCGACGGGCGAGGCTCTCAGCCCCGAAGCGGCGTCGGATGAAGTGGCGTCGGATGATGCTTTCGACCTGAACTTCGACGACACGTTTGCCGAAACAGTCGAAGAACCCGCCGCCGAAATTGCCGCTGCGGCGGTCCAGCCGGCGGCGCCAGAAGCGGCTGCTGCGCCGGCGGTTCAAGCCCCCATATCGGACGAACGAAGCCTGGAAGACGAGTTGAATGCGCTGCTGGGTGCCATGACCGCGCGCACAGCGCCTATGGCCAAGGAGGAGCCCGTCATGGCTCATCCGGCTATCGCTGCTCAGTCGTCTGTCCCCGCAGCTGCAGAGATCACAGAGGAGCCGACCGATCTTGTCGGCGACCTCGACTGGGATCTTGAAGAAACCGCGCCTGAGGCGCCCCACCATCTTGGCGCCGCCCAGGCAGCCGATGCGGATGTCGACGATCTTCTGCTCGATGAACTTGAGGATCAGGATCCGGCCTCGGACGTCGACGGACATGGCGATGTCGATCTCGACAATGATGCGTTCGACGCGGCTTTGGCCAAAAGCCTGGATACGCAGGATAATTCGGCGGATTCTCTCGATTGGCTGGCGGAGCGTTCCACGCCGCCCGAGCCGGCACGTTCGTGGAGCCGCGTGACGCCGGTTCCGCAGCAGCCGTCATTTAGCGCTCAGCCTGCGTTTAGCGCTCAGCCGGCCGCTTCGATGGCCTCCATGGCTGCGGCGCCGGCAGTCGCTGCGGTACCGTCCTACCGTTCGGCCGAGCCGGTCGAGACCGTCGCCCCTGTATCCGCGCCGCCATCGCGCCAGTCCGCGCGTTATGAAGACATGCCCGATGTCGAGACGGTCGATGTGCCCGAGCGCGTCGTGGCGCTGGCGGACGATCTCGATATTCCGGAACTGCACTTCGAGGAAGATCAGCCGGCGTCGCCTGGCTATGACGATCTCGATGCCGAGTTCTCCAGCCTTCTCTCCGAGATGAACGCGGTGGAGGTCGCTGCCGCTCCCGCAAGCAACGTGGCCGGCGCGTCTTACGATGATGACGCCTACGCCGCGGGCTTCAAGCCGAGCTATGACGGGGTCAAGCCGGGCTATGACAGCGTCAAGCAGGGTTATGAAAGCGTCAAGCGGGGTTATGACGGGGTCACGCAGGGCTATGACAGCGTCAAGCCAGGCTATGACAGCGTCAAGCCGGGCTATGAGCCGGAAGCTCGGACCTATGCGGCGCGTCCGATGGAAGTGTCTGCCCGCGCGGCGGCGCCCACCGGCTATGCCGATGCCGCCGATGGCTTCGATCTCGACAATCTGCCCGGCAGCCAGCCGGCTTCACAGGCGGATGATTTCACCGTCGATGAACTCGACTACGATCCTGAACTCGATGAGGCGATGGCTGTTCCAGGTCTCGACGAGCGTGAGGCTGCGAAGCCTTCGCGCGGACGTGGCCTGTTCATCGCCGCGATTGTCGGCGCGGTGGCGATCGCAGGCGGCCTCGGTGCCTTTGCGCTGTCTTTCGGCGGCAAGGGCGGCAGCGAAGCGCCTGTCATCGTCAAGGCGGACAACGCGCCAATCAAGGTCAAGCCGGAGAATCCGGGTGGGGCTGTGGTGCCGAACCAGGACAACAAGGTCTATGACGCGGTCAGGGGCGCGAAGGCCGCTGAGCCGGTCCAGGAAAAGCTGGTCACCAACACCGAAGAACCGGTGGACGTCCAGGCGAAGGATCCGGCCCGCGCCATCGATCTTTCGCCGGACCAGAACGCAGCCGCCGCAGCCGTCGTTGGAACCGATGACGGCAACGCCGCGCCGACCGCCGTAGCCGCTTCGGCCGACAACATGGCGGCCGCGCCCAAGTCCGAGGATCGTATCGCGCAGGTGCTGCAGGATGCCGACAAGGGCACAAATGCCGATGTCGTCGCCGTTGCGCCGCGCAAGGTGAGGACCATGGTGGTCAAATCGGACGGTTCGCTGGTGCCGCGTGAAGATCCGGCGCCCGCCGCCCCGCAGGTGGCCGCAACGGAGCCGGTCGATCCGGCGCCGCAGCATGTTGCCCCGTTGGCGCAAGCTGTTGCGGACCAGACCGGGACCGTGGCGCCTGCCGCTGCCCAGGCGAACGACGAGCCGGCCCTCAAGCCGGCAGCCAAGCCCAAGGCTGAGGCTAAGGCCCAATCGGCCAACACGCCGGCCAAGGTTCCGCTCGCGCCGCAGCGCCCGTCCGACCAGCCGGTCGATGTCGTCGGCGAGGTCAAGCCCGATCAGGTTGCGTCCATCGATCCGGCATCGACCGCGACTGGTGGTGGTTCGTGGTCGATGCAGATCGCTTCACAACCGACGGTCGAAAGCGCCCAGTCCAGCTATCAGGATCTGCAGCGCCGCTACGGCAGCGTGCTTGCCGGCCATACAGCCAACATCGTCAAGGCCGAGATCGCCGGCAAGGGCACGTTCTACCGTGTGCGCGTGCCGGCTCAGTCGCGCAACGACGCGATCAATTTGTGCACCAGCTACAAGGCCGCCGGCGGCAACTGCTTCGTCTCGCGCTAGAGCCGGAGCCAACCAATCAAAAAGCCGGCGCGGTCATCGCGCCGGCTTTTTTCATGGGGAAAGCAGATCTGGCGTTTGACCGCTTGTGATCCGGATGATTCCCTTTGATCGCGCGAAGCTTTAGACTCCTGATATGACCGAATCAAAATCCATGATCCTCGGCTGTGCCGGGAAATCGCTCACTCGCGAAGAAATCAATTTCTATCGCAATGAATGCCCGTGGGCCTTCATCCTGTTTGCGCGCAACATCGGCGAGACGGAACAGATCCGCGATCTGGTCGCCGAGATGCGTGACTGCATCGGGCGTCCGGACGCGCTGGTGTTCATCGACCAGGAAGGCGGCCGTGTGCAACGCCTGAGGCCGCCACTGGCGCCGAACTATCCGGCCGGCGGCGCGCTTGGCGCGCTGTGGCGCGACGACCATGATGCCGGCGCTCGCGCCGCCTGGCTGATGGCGCGGCTGCATGCATTCGATCTGCTGCGCTACGGCATCACTGCCGATTGTCTGCCGGTGCTCGACGTGCCGATCGAGGGCGCCAGCGACGTCATCGGTGCACGTGCCTATGGCAAGGACCCGCGACCGGTGATTGAACTCGGCCGCGCCGCGGCGGAAGGACTGATGTCAGGCGGGGTACTGCCCGTCATGAAGCACATTCCGGGACATGGCCGGGCCTCTGCCGACACGCATTTCGAATTGCCTGTCGTCAATGCCTCGCTCAGCGATCTGCAGCGGCATGATTTCGCCCCGTTCAAGGAGCTTAGCCATCTGCCGATGGCGATGACGGCGCATGTCGTCTACAGCGCGATCGACCCCAACAATCCGGCGACCACCTCCGGCAAGGTCATCGACGAGATCATCCGGCGCGAGATCGGTTTCGACGGGTTGCTGATGAGCGACGACACTTCGATGAAGGCACTTTCTGGGGATTTCCCGACAAAGGCGGCCTCGATCCTTGCGGCGGGCTGCGATCTGGTCCTTCACTGCAACGGCGTTTTCGAGGAGATGGCCGGCATTGCATCGCGAACCACGGGGCTCGAGGGCACGTCGCTGGAGCGCGCAAAGCGGGCGCTGACCTATATTAAGAAACACGACACGGTGGAAGAAACCGAGATACGCGCTGAATTCGCCACCTATTTCGACGCGGTGGCTTAACAAAGGGAAGTGAGAGGAAGTGGCGGAAACATTGGAAAGCAAGGCCGCGAAGGCCGCACCGATGGACCGTCTGTGGGCCGAGAATGACGATTCACGCGTCACCGGCGATCCGTCGCTGGTCGTCGACGTGGCCGGCTTCGAAGGTCCACTCGATCTTCTGCTGCATCTGGCCCGCACCCAGAAAGTCGATCTGGCGCGGATTTCGATCCTGGCGCTGGTCGAGCAATACCTGACCTTTGTCGAGACGGCGAGGGCGCTCAGGCTCGAGCTTGCCGCCGACTATCTGGTGATGGCGGCGTGGCTGGCCTTCCTCAAGTCGAAGCTACTGATCCCCAAGCAGCCGGGCGACGAGGGCGAAAGCGGTGAGGAACTGGCGGCGGTGCTGCAGTTCCGGCTGAAGCGGCTGGAAGCCATGCGCGACGCCTCGGCGCGCCTGGTCAACCGCAACCGGCTCGGCCGTGACGTGTTCGCGCGCGGCATGCCGGAAATGGTCATCATCGAAAAGCGTAACGCCTATTCGGCCTCGCTTTACGATCTACTCACTGCCTATGCCCAGCAACGGCAGAAGCAGGCGATCAACAATGTGACGATCGCCAGGCGCGGCGTCTGGTCGCTCAAGGACGCGCGCGATATCCTGACCCGCATGGTTGGGGCTCTGCACGACTGGGCGACGCTGGAAAGTTTTCTGATCGTGTACATGACCAGCCCCGAGGAGCGGCGCACGGCGATCGCCAGCTCTTTCGCGGCCACGCTGGAACTGGTGCGCGAAGGCACGATGGACATGCGGCAGG
This sequence comes from Mesorhizobium sp. M0496, assembly GCF_040321205.1. NCBI lineage: Bacteria > Pseudomonadati > Pseudomonadota > Alphaproteobacteria > Hyphomicrobiales > Phyllobacteriaceae > Mesorhizobium > Mesorhizobium sp. M0496. The sequence goes on from NZ_JAMYRC010000004.1 coordinate 91,817, forward strand.
ACGAAGTCTTCGCGCCGATCTATCTGCGCGGCCGCGCGCAGGCAATCAAGGCAGTCGAGGTGGCATCATGAGCGAACGCGCCAACGCTTCGGTTATCCCGTTCAAGGTCGGCGATGAAGCGGAAGAGGAGTCGCTCTCCCAGAACCCGGCCGAGCAACAGGTACAGAATCCGGCCGAGCGGCTGCATCTGGCCGAAGCCGTGCGCATGGCCGAAGCGATCGTGTTCGCCAGTGCTGAACCGGTCAGCGAAAAGCAGCTTGCGGCACGTCTGCCGGACGGCATCAACATCGCCCTGGCCATGGCCGAGCTGCAGCAGATCTATGCGCGGCGCGGCGTCAATCTGGTGCGTATCGGCGACGCCTGGGCGTTCCGCACGGCCGGCGATCTCGCTTTCCTGATGAGCCGGGATACTGTCCAACAAAGGAAGCTCTCCCGCGCGGCGCTCGAAGTGCTAGCGATCATCGCCTATCACCAGCCGGTGACGCGCGCCGAGATCGAGGACATCCGGGGCGTCGAAACCTCGAAAGGCACGCTCGACACGCTGTTGGAAACGGAATGGGTGCGCATGCGCGGCCGGCGCAAAACGCCGGGACGCCCTGTCACCTACGGCACCACCGACACCTTCCTCGACCATTTCGCGCTGGAGGAGATCCGCGATCTTCCTGGCATGGAGGAACTGAAGGGGGCCGGACTGCTTTCGGGCCGCATGCCGTCGAATTTCTCCATTCCACAGCCGCCGGCCGATCCCGATGCATTGACCGACGACGAGGAAGCGCTGACCGACATCGACCTCGAGGAACTCGGCCTGCTGACGCCGCGCGTCACGGAAGATTGACTGGCATTAGCCGCCGATCTGTCGAGGATGCGCGGATTCGTAGCGGGCCATCACGTTGAAAATGCGTGACATCCGCCACCCTTTCATAAACTCTGTCGCAGTTGTGTTTGAATCCCTACGCGAAAGCGCATAGATCATCGCCAGGGAAAACGTTCGAGAGAGATTTGCTATGGGTTCATTTTCGATTTGGCATTGGATGATCGTGCTGGTGATCGTGCTGCTGGTGTTCGGCCGCGGCAAGATTCCCGAGCTGATGGGCGATATGGCCAAGGGCATCAAGAGCTTCAAGAAGGGCATGGCCGACGACGACGTTGCCGAAGACAAGCGCACCGTCGAACATCGCGCCGACGAGACCGTTACGGCCGCGAAGGAAAAAGCCAGCAAGAGCTGAGCCACAGGTTCTAGTCGGAACAGAGTGCCATGTTTGAAGTCGGCTGGACCGAAATGCTGGTCATCGCGATCGTCATGATCGTGGTCGTCGGGCCCAAGGATTTGCCCAATATGCTGCGTACCTTCGGCCGCACGACGGCGAAGCTGCGCGCCATGGCGTCCGATTTCCAAAAGCAGTTCAACGAAGCGCTGAAGGAAGCCGAGCTCGACGACGTCAAGAAGTCGGTAGACGAGCTCAGAGGCCTCAGCCCGATGGCCGAGATCAGGAAGCAACTCAATCCGTTCGAACAGGCCGCGGCCGACGTTCGCTCCGGCGTCGACGCGGCGATGAAGCCGAAGCCGGCGGCGGACCCAGCAACGCCTGCCGCTTCGATACCGCTGGCGGCGGAGCCGTTGAAGAATGGCGCAACGACCATGCCTGGCGTCAACGGGCCGGAAGCAGTACCGGCAGCGCCGATTTTCCCGGCAATGACCGATGAATCGGTGGTGACGGCGTCAGTGCCGACAGAACCGGCGCAGAAGGCGCCCGCGACAAAGAAAGTAGCCAAGCCTGCGCCGGCAAAGGCGGTGCCGGTGGTAAAAGCGCCGGCCAAGGCTTCGGCTAATGGTGCAAAGGCGCCTGCATCGGCGAAGACCGCGACGGCGGCAAAGGCTGAAACGCCCAAAGCCGCGAAGCCCGTTGCGGCCAAGGCCCTCGCGACCAAGACCGTGGCGAAAGCCGATCCGAAGCCTGCTCCGGCGAAGAAGCCGACAGCTAAGAAGACGGCGGGAGCCGCCAAGTGAGCGTTTCGGACAAGGAAAAGGACGAGATCGAGAAATCGTCGGCGCCGCTGATGGAGCATCTGATCGAGTTGCGCCGGCGGCTGATCTGGTCGCTCGGAGGCTTCTTCGTTGCCTTCCTGGTCTGTTTCTTCTTCGCCAAGAAGCTGTTCAACCTTCTGGTCGTCCCGTTCAAATGGGCGACGCAATGGGCAGGGCTCGATCCGCACAAGGTCGAGCTGATCTACACCGCGCCGCAGGAATTCTTCTTCACCCAGGTCAAGCTCGCAATGTTCGGCGGCATGGTGATCGCGTTTCCGCTGATCGCCACGCAGATCTACAAGTTCATCGCGCCTGGCCTCTACAAGAACGAGCGCAACGCCTTCCTACCGTTCCTGATCGCGTCGCCGATCCTGTTCCTGATGGGTGCGTCGCTGGTTTATTTCTTCTTCACGCCGATGGTGATGTGGTTCTTCCTCGCCATGCAGCAGGCCGGCACCGACGATCAGGTGCAGATCTCGCTGCTGCCGAAAGTGTCGGAATATCTCAGCCTGATCATGACGCTGATCTTCTCCTTCGGCCTGGTATTCCAACTGCCGGTGGTCACCAGCCTGATGACGCGGGTCGGCATGCTGTCGTCCAAGGCGCTGGCCGAGAAGCGCAAATGGGCGATCGTCATCGCCTTCGTCGTCGCAGCCGTGCTGACGCCTCCCGATCCGATGAGCCAGATCGGCTTGGCCATTCCGACCATCCTTCTCTACGAGGTCTCCATCTGGGCTGCCCGATTGATCGAGCGCGATCAGGAAAAGCAGCGTGTGGCGCGTGAGAAGCAGGACGCGGCGGAAACCGTGGCGGACAAAGCCCCAGACGAGCCTCCGGCGCCGGCAGCCTCGTAGGCAACAGAGCGGCGGCAGCGGCGGAAAAAGACGGTCGCCGCCCAGCCTATCTTGCATCGATCTCAGATGCGGTTTACGCCCCTTTGGCCTAGCTTGAGGACGGATAGACCATGCTTGACATCAAATGGATTCGCGACAACCCGAAGGCCCTTGTCGAGGCGCTGATGAAGCGCTCGTGGTCGGCGGGTGAGGCGCAGTCCACGGTCGACGGGCTGATCGCCTCGGACGAGGCGCGGCGCGAACACGTCACCGAGTTGCAGACCAGGCAGGAGCGCCGCAATGCCGCCTCGAAGGAGATCGGCAACGCCATGCGTTCGGGCGATGCGGCACTTGCCGAGAAGCTGAAAGCCGAGGTCAGCGAGATAAAAACTTTCATCCAGAATGGCGAAGCGCGCGAGCGCGACCTCGATAAGGCGCTGAATGATGCGCTGGCGGTGCTGCCCAACGTGCCGTTCGACGACGTGCCTGTCGGCAAGGATGAGCACGACAATGTCGTCAAGCATATCGTCGGCAAGGTGCCGACGCGCCCGAACTGGGTGAAGGAGCATTTCGAGATCGGCGAAGCGCTCGGCATGATGGATTTCGAGCGTGCGGCGAAACTGTCAGGCTCGCGCTTCACCGTGCTGAAAAGCGGCTTGGCGCGGATGGAACGTGCGCTTGGTCAGTTCATGCTCGATCTGCACACGACCGAGCATGGCTACGAAGAAGTCATCCCGCCACTGATGGTCAAGGACGACGTTCTTTTCGGCACCAACCAGTTGCCGAAGTTCGAGGAAGATCTGTTCTTCACCTCGCACGGGGAGGGTCGACTTGGCCTGATCCCGACCGCCGAGGTGCCGCTCACCAATCTAGTGCGCGAGGAAATCACCGCGCATGAAAAACTGCCGCTGCGCTATACGGCGCTGACGCCGTGCTTCCGTTCCGAAGCGGGCTCGGCGGGGCGCGACACGCGCGGCATGCTGCGCCAGCACCAGTTCTACAAGGTCGAGCTGGTGTCGATCACCGATCAGGAATCGTCACTCGCCGAGCACGAGCGGATGACGCAATGCGCCGAGGAAGTGCTCAAGCGCCTCGGCCTGCCGTTCCGCACCATGACGCTGTGCACCGGCGACATGGGCTTTGGCGCGCGCAAGACCTATGACATCGAGGTCTGGCTGCCCGGCCAGAACGCCTATCGCGAAATCTCGTCCTGTTCGGTGTGCGGTGATTTCCAGGCGCGCCGCATGGACGCCCGCTATAAGGACAGGGACGGCAAGGGCAACCGCTTCGTCCACACGCTCAACGGTTCGGGCACCGCCGTCGGCCGCGCGCTCATTGCTGTCATCGAGAATTACCAGAATGAGGATGGCAGCGTAACCATTCCTGAAGTGCTGCGGCCTTACATGGGCGGTCTGGAAAAGATCGAAGCGAAATAATGCGCATCCTCCTGACCAATGACGACGGCATTCATGCCGAAGGCCTGGCGTCGCTCGAACGCGTCGCGCGCACATTGTCCGACGATGTCTGGGTGGTCGCGCCGGAGCAGGACCAGTCCGGCTATGCGCATTCGCTGTCGATCTCGGAGCCGCTGCGGCTGCGCAAGATCGGCGAGAAGCACTTTGCCGTGCGCGGCACGCCGACCGATTGCGTCATCATGGGTGTCAAGAAGATCCTGCCCGGCGCACCCGACCTGATCCTGTCCGGCATCAATTCCGGCGCCAACATTGCCGACGACGTCACCTATTCCGGCACCGTCGCCGGCGCCATGGAAGGCGCGCTGCTCGGCATCCGCTCGATCGCGCTCAGCCAGGGCTACAGCTATGTCGGCGAGGATCGTGTCGTCCCCTACGAGACGACCGAGGCGCTGGCGCCGGCGCTGTTGAAGAAGCTGGTGGCGACGCCGCTGCCGGACGGTGTGCTGCTCAACGTCAATTTTCCGAACTGCCTTCCCGAAGAGGTCGCCGGCACAGTGGTCACCTCGCAAGGCAAGCTGGTGCACAGCCTATGGGTCGACGAGCGCCGTGACGGGCGCGGCCTGCCTTATTACTGGCTGCGCTTCGGCCGCGAGCCGGTCGAAGGCAAGCAAGGCACCGACCTCTTCGCTCTGCGCAACAGGCTGGTGTCGGTGACGCCGCTGCAACTCGACCTCACCGCGCATGAAATCCGTGACCAGCTGAGCAAGGCGCTTGCATGAACCAGGGGATCGATGACCGCGAAGGCTTTGCCGCCTTTCTGCTACGCCTGCGCGGCCGGGGGACGGTGCCGAAGGCATTGATCGCGGCCTTCGAGGCGACGCCGCGGCGCGGTTTCCTGGCCGCGCAGTTCCATTCCATTGCCTGGTCGGACCGCATGCTGCCGATCGAATGCGGCGAGGCGATCGAAGGCGCCGACATGCAGGCGGCGGTGATCGCCGCACTCGCCATCGAGCAGGGCAACCGCGTGCTCGAGATCGGCACCGGCTCCGGCTATACCTCGGCGGTGATGTCGCGGCTGGCCGCGCGGGTCGTCACCACTGATCGCTACAAGACGCTCGTCGAGCAAGCCAGGCAGCGCTTCGAGGCGCTCGGCATCGGTAATGTCATCGTGCGCCACGCCGATGGTTCGGGCGGCCTGCCGAATGAAGGGCCATTCGATCGCATCGTTGCCTGGGCCGCCTTCGACAGCCTGCCGCGCTTCCTGCTCGACCAATTGTCGAGCGGCGGCATCGTCATCGCGCCGATCGGACCCGAGGAGGGCGAACAGGTGCTGGCCAAGCTGACCAAGGTCGGCAGCCGGTTCGAGCGTGAAGACATCGGCCTTGTCCGCCTGCAGCCGATCCTGAACAGCGTGGCCGCCGTCATTTAGGGGGCGTTGAGGGTCAGGTAATGCCGGCCTGCAAACGGTAGGTCGCGCCCGTCTTTGGCTCCGGCTCGGCCTGACCTAAAATCTCCCCTCGGCGCGCCCTCTAATATTTTAAGAAAAATTGCATCGGATTCCATGAGGTTAACCGTCGAGTAACATTAACGCGCTTTAATCATGCCTAGTTTGTACCGGGTATGTGCGGGTTAGTGCGATGCAACTCAGTGTTTTGAAGACAAACGGACGCAATCTGCTGCGGGGTTGCGCTGTCCTCATGGTCGCCGGTGCTGCGGCGGGGTGCAGTTCCCAGGTTTCGCGGTTCAATGGCGTCGATGACGTCTTTACATCCTCGACCAACAATCAGCGCACCATCATCAACAAGCAGGATGCCGTACAGCAGCCCTATCCGGGCGATGTCGCGGCCGCTGCCATCGATGGCAGCCACACACAGTCGGTCAGCCGCTCCAGCCTCGAGCCGGTCTCGACGCGGCCGCTGCCGCCACCCGTTGCCCAGGCGCAGCCGGCTCCCGCACTGGCGCCCGCCGCAAAGCCGACGCGCACCGCATTGGCTCCGGCGCCGCATGTCGACAGGACCACGACCGGTACCGTCGGTCCGGCCGCATCGCCGTTCAAGGTTGCGCAGCCCGATGCCCCGCGCGTGGCAGCGGCCGGCACGCCGCATGCGACCGAGATCGTCGTCAGGGACGGTGAAACGATTTCCGGCATAGCTCAGCACTACAAGGTGCCGGCCGACGTGATCATGAAGGTCAACGGACTGAGCGCCACCAAGGGTCTGAAGACCGGCCAGAAGCTGGTCATCCCGGCCTATGCCTACTCGAGCAAAGGCGAGCCGAAAGTCGCCGACGCCAAGCCGGCGAAAGACGGCAAGCATGACCTGCCGGCCACGGCACCCGACAAGGTCGCGGTGCTGCCACAGCAGCCGAAGCTGAAGGAGGGCAAGTCCGCCGCTCAGGTCGACACGTCGGCTGCCGCAAACCAGCCCAAGGAGCCCAAGCCGCAGATGGCCGCCGCCAAGGCGACTGGCGCTGCCGGCACCTACACGGTCCAGTCGGGCGATACGATGTCTTCGATTGCGAGGAAGACCGGCGTTGGCGTCGTTGCTCTAAAGCAGGCCAACGAGATGAAGGATGGACTGCTCAAGATCGGCCAGACCCTGAAGGTGCCGACTGGTGGGGCCGCGACGGTCGCCAGCGCCAAGCCTGCCAAGATCGATCCTGTGACCACGGCCACCACGCAGCCAGCGGCAAAGACCACGCCGTCGGAAACGCTGGCGTCCTACACGCCGCCGAAGAAAGATTCGAAGGTCATCCAGCAGGCCGAGGACGACGACGCCGTCGCGCCTGACGCCACCGGCATCGGCAAGATGCGCTGGCCAGTGCGCGGCCGCGTGATCTCCGGTTTCGGTTCCGGCAAGGACGGCGTCGACATCGCCGTGCCGGCGGGAACGCCGGTCAAGGCGGCCGAAAACGGTGTCGTCATCTATGCCGGCGACGGGCTCAAGGAATTCGGCAACACGGTGCTGGTGCGTCACGAGAATGGCTTGGTCACCGTCTATGGCCACGCCAGCTCGATCGAGGTGCAGCGCGGCCAGAAGGTCAAGCGCGGCCAGGAAATCGCGCTGTCGGGCATGAGCGGCACGACGGACTCGCCAAAGCTGCACTTCGAAGTGCGCAAGAATTCGGCTCCGGTCGATCCGTCCGGCTATCTCGAATAGTCGAGGCTATCTCGAATAGAAGAAAAAAAGCAATTTGCGGGCCGTCTGACCTCCAGTCCGGCCCGCCGGCTCAGCCCGTTGCGCAAGGAGCGGGCTTTTTCAGTTGGTTGCTAGATGCTTGTTCCTCAAGACTCAAAGATGATCGCGGAGCGTGTCGGCGATCATCACTTCAAGGCTGTTGGCCTTCACCCCTAAGAGTGCCTCTGCGTCGGAGGAATCGACCAGCAAGGGCCTTTCGAAGAGGTAGCTCATCTCGATAAGCTCATGCATGCCCAATGCTTCCATCTCGGAGACCGAATAGGAACGTACTTCTGAAACCTCCCGGCGAAGCATCGCTGCGGTTTTCAAGATGAGTTCCCGGGGGGAGGCGTGTTGCGAGGGAACATGAAACGCCCGTCCCCATTCACCCGTGTAGCGGGAGGCCGCGACAAGTGTCCTGGCGACGTCCTTGGTGAAGCTCCAGGCATGAGTTGCGTCGAGGTCTCCAATGAAGGCGGTAGGCTTGCCCTCGATAATGGAGGGCAGCGCGACCAGTGAGAAATAGCTGATTGCGCCCTGTCCCAGATAGTCGCTGGACCGTACTTCGATCGCCGGCACATTGGCACGGACCGCCCGCTGCCACATGATGGTCCTGGCGGTTCCTTTCTTCGAAGTCGGGTCCAGGGACAGGTCGGAGCGAAGCGGGCTATCGGCATTTTCCCCATAACCATAGAGGTTTCCGAGCACGATGAGCTTCGCGCCGACCGCTTCCGCCGCGCGAACGGTGCCGTCGATGATGGGGAAAAAGTCGGTTGGCCACCGATGATATGTGGCCATGGCACACATGAAGATGGCATCGGCGCCTCGGCAGATATGTGACAGTTCCGAGGCATCCGTGGCGTCGGCTTGTATGGCCCGCACGTTCTGCAACGTGTTCGAGCCGACGCTTCGGCTTGTGAGAACGACATCATGTCCTTCCTCGCCAAGAAGGCGAGCGGTCTCGCTTCCAACCGGCCCTGCACCGACAACAACATAGAAACTCATCGCAACCTCTCTTTCAACCTTGATGGAGAGGCGGAAGTACAGGTTCGCGGCATTGAAAATCGCGCGAGAATTGCCAAATCTTCAACAGATTTTGCCATGAATCGAGAGAGCATGCGTTCGCAATTCGCTTCGGACCAATCCTCGTCCCACGTAACGATGGTTTCCCGGCATGTCGAAGCAGGCGTCCATCGTCTGTCGCGGGTGTCACACCATCGCATCATGGTGCATGCAAGCGCGGCGACGCGCTCTTACTGCAATGAGGTTGGACGATATTTCGTGAGGCGAGCCGGCGATATCGACCTGGTACCCGCCGGCCAAGAGGGCGGTTTCGAGGCCGAAACCCCGTTCGACACCGTTGAGATTGCATTGCGGCCGGCCTTGATGGAAAGGGTGGCGGCGGAACTTGGTGGCAAGGCGCGAGCATTGCGGCTCGACACACGCCACCTGCTTCGGGACCCGCGCATCGAACATCTTGCTCGAGCACTCGAGAGCGATCTCAATGCAAACGCGCCGAGTGGTTCCTTGTTTGCCGACAGCATTGGCGCCGCACTCGCGGTGAGGCTGCTTGGCCTCGATGATCCTGGTATCGATCGAACGAACCGGTTGTCGGATACCCAGCTCAAGCGCGTGTTGGAGCACATTGAGGCCGCATTACACGAGCCCCTCTCGGTCGATCGACTAAGCCGGGTTGCCGGCGCGAGCAGTTCGCATTTGCGGACATGGTTCAAGGTGGCGACGGGCTTTACCCTGCACCGCTACGTGTTACGACGTCGCGTCGAACGCGCACGCGTCCTGTTGCAGCGAGGCGATCTCAGCACAAGCGAGGTGGCGGAGTTGACGGGCTTCGCACATCAGTCACATCTGGCGCATTGGATGCGCCGCGAGATCGGCCAAACGCCGCGTGACTTGCGACGGGCACCGCGGCCCAAATGACCTTGCCGTTGGATTGCGTTGGTGACGCAATCCAACGCATCAATCCTTCAGCGGCTTGCCGAGCCGGCCGGCCAGATCCTGGGTGAACTGCCAGGCGACGCGGCCCGAGCGGCTGCCTCGGGTAGTCGCCCATTCCAATGCTTCGGCGCGCAGCTGGTCGGGATCCATGACAAGGCCATGGTGCCGGACATAGCCGTCGATCATATCGAGATACTCGTCCTGCGAACATTTGTGGAAGCCGAGCCACAGGCCGAACCGGTCGGACAGAGAAACCTTCTCCTCGACCGCTTCGGACGGGTTGATGGCGGTCGAGCGCTCATTGTCGATCATGTCGCGCGGCAACAGGTGGCGGCGGTTCGAGGTGGCATAGAAGATGACATTGGCCGGGCGGCCCTCGACGCCGCCTTCGAGCGCTGCCTTGAGCGATTTGTAGGAGGTGTCGTCATGGTCGAAGGAGAGGTCGTCGCAAAACAGGATGAAGCGGAAGGGGGCTGCCTTGAGCAAGCCCATCAGCTTCGGCAGCGTGTCGATGTCCTCACGGTGGATTTCGATCAGCTTCAACGGCATGTCGGACTTGGCCTTGGCGTTGATCTGAGCATGCACGGCCTTGACCAGCGACGATTTGCCCATGCCGCGCGCGCCCCACAACAACACATTGTTGGCGGGATAGCCGGCGGCGAAGCGTTCCGTGTTGTCGACAAGAATGTCGCGGACACGGTCGACGCCACGGATCAGGCCGATGTCTACGCGGTTAACCCTGCGTACCGGCTCCAGATAGCCCGGATCGGCCTGCCATACGAAGCAATCGGCCTCGCCGAGGTCGGTTTGGGGCACCGGCGGCGGGGCGAGGCGGGTCACCGCCTCGATCAGCCGGTCGAGTTTCTGGTTCAAGGCTTCAATGCTGCTGTCGGTCATGTCGGTCTTTTGTTTTCTCGTTTTTGACGTGCGGGAGCGTGAGGCTGTCCGATTCCGCCTGATACAAAACCGGTTGCAACCTTTTGTTCGAGCGTGATCTTTTCGCAAAACCGGCTCGCGCTTTTTGCGATCATGCTCTAACACGGCTCAACAGGCCGGAAAAGCAGCCGATTTGGCCGGCCGCGCAGTTGCATTGACAACTTTACCGACTATATTCCGGCCAAATTTCAAGGGGCCGCCAAACCATGGTTTGGCGGCTGTTTTCAAAATTCAGGAGTACCTCGATGTTCGTGACACCGGCATACGCCCAAGGTATCGGCGCTTCTCCCGACATGTTCATCAGCATTTTGCCGTTTGTCCTGATTTTCGTGATCATGTATTTTCTGATCATCCGGCCGCAGCGTACGCAGCTCAAGAAGCGCGGCGAGATGCTGGCCGCGGTCCGTCGCGGCGATACGGTCGTCACTGGCGGCGGATTCGTCGGCAAGGTGACCAAGGTGATCGACGACAATGAGCTCGAGATCGACCTCGGCGGCGGCACCAAGGTGACCGCGCTGCGCTCGACGATCGCCGATGTGCGCGTCAAGGGCGAGCCGGTGGCCAACCAGAACGCCAAGAAATAACCGAATTGTAGGCGGAGCGATCCGCGGACACGCTCTGACGGACGACGCCATATGTTGTATTTTTCGCGCTTCAAGATGATCCTGATCTGGGTGGCCGTTGCCATCACGGTGATCCTCGCCGCGCCCAATCTCATCCCTGCAAGTACCTTGGCCAAGCTTCCCGACTGGGTGCCGAAGCGCCAGATGACGCTCGGCCTCGATCTGCAGGGCGGTTCGCACATCCTGCTGGAGATGAATCAGAACGATCTGATCAAGGACCGGCTGGAGACGACGCGCGACGAAATCCGCACATTGCTGCGTGACGCCAAGATCGGCTATACCGGCCTTGCCGGCACGGGGCGGACCTTGCAGGTCCGCATCACCGATCCCGCCCAGCTCGATGCCGCCAAGACAGCACTGAAGACGCTGACCGATCCGGTCGCTGCCGGCCTGTTCACCGGCGGCTCCATCCAGGAAATGACGCTGGACGATTCCGAGCCCGGCCTGCTCAAGTTCAACGTCACCGACGCCGGCGTCAAATACCGCACATCGACGGCGCTGACGCAGTCGATCGAGGTGGTCGAGCGCCGCGTCAACGAACTGGGCACGACCGAACCTATCGTGCAGCGGCAAGGCGACGACCGTATCCTCGTCCAGGTGCCGGGTCTTCAGGACCCGCAAAGGCTGAAGGAAATCCTTGGCCAGACCGCCAAGCTGACCTTCCAGATGGTCGACCAGTCGATGCCGGTGCAGGACGCGCTCAACGCCCGCCCCCCCGCCGGTTCGTCGGTGCTCTATTCGCAGGACGACCCGCCGGTTCCCTATCTGATCGAAAACCGCGTCATCGTCTCGGGCGAAAACCTCGTCGATGCGCAGGCGACATACAATTCGCAGAACAACGAGCCGGTGGTTTCGTTCCGCTTCGATTCTAAGGGTGCCGCGCGTTTCGGCCAGGCGACCTCACAGAATGTCGGCAAGCTGTTCGCCATCATCCTCGATAACCAGGTGATCTCGGCGCCGCAGATCCGCGAGCCGATCCTTGGCGGCACCGGCCAGATCTCGGGTAACTTCACCGCCCAGAGCGCCAACGACCTTGCCGTGCTGCTGCGCGCCGGCGCCTTGCCCGCGACACTGACGGTGATCGAAGAGCGTACAGTTGGACCGGGTCTCGGCCAGGATTCCATCCATGCCGGCAAGGTCGCCGGCATCATCGGTTCGATCCTGGTCGTCGTTTTCATGTTCGTGGCCTACGGCTTCCTCGGCTTCCTTGCCAACATCGCGCTGGCGGTGCACGTGGCGATGATCGTCGGACTGTTGTCGCTGCTCGGCGCGACGCTGACCTTGCCTGGTATCGCCGGCATCGTGCTGACCATCGGCATGGCGGTCGATTCCAACGTGCTGATCTACGAACGTATCCGCGAGGAACGACGAAACGGCCGCTCGGTGATCCAGGCGATCGATACCGGTTTCACCAAGGCGCTGGCGACCATCGTCGATTCCAACGTCACCTCGCTGATTGCAACCGTGGTGCTGTTCTATCTCGGCACCGGGCCGGTGAAGGGCTTTGCCATCACCTTCGCCATCGGCATCCTGACCACGGTCTTCACCGCCTTCACCTTCACCCGTCTGCTGGTCTCGATCTGGCTGCGCCGGGCCCGCCCGAAGGAGTTGCCGAAGGCGCCGGTAACCTTCATTCCCCCCGGCACGAAGATCCCCTTCATGGGCATCCGCCGCTGGACCTTCGCGCTGTCGAGCATCCTTTCGGTCCTCTCGGTCGTGCTGTTCATGACCGTCGACATCAATTACGGCATCGACTTCAAGGGCGGCTCGCTGATCGAGGTGAAGGCCAAGAGCGGCAACGCCGACATCGCCGATATCCGCGGGCGGCTGACCGAACTCAACATCGGTGAAGTCCAGGTGCAGCAGTTCGGCGATCCGAACGACGTGCTGATCCGTGTCGGCTCGCAGGATGGCGGCGAGAATGCCGAGCAGACCGTCATCGACAAGGTGCGCGGCGAGCTGCAGGACAATTATGATTTCCGCCGCGTCGAAGTGGTGGGGCCGACCGTCTCGGGCGAACTTGCCAAGCAAGGCACGATCGCCATGCTGGTCGCGCTGGTCGGTATCCTGATCTATGTCTGGTTCCGTTTCGAATGGCAGTTCGCGGTCGGCGCTATCGTGGCGACAGTGCACGATGTGGTCATGACACTCGGCTTCTTTGTCATCACCGGCCTCGAATTCAACCAGTCATCGCTGGCGGCTATCCTGACGATTATCGGCTATTCGCTGAACGATACGATCGTGGTCTATGACCGTGTTCGCGAGGATCTGCGAAAATACAAGCGGATGCCGCTGCCGCAACTCTTGAACAACGCCATCAACGAGACGCTGTCGAGAACGACGCTGACCTCGGTGACGACGATCCTGGCGCTGCTGGCGCTGGTGCTGTTCGGCGGCGAGGTCATCCGCTCGTTCACCATGGCGATGCTGTTCGGCGTCGTGTTCGGCACCTACTCGTCGATCTTCATCGCCGCACCGCTGCTGATCCTGTTCAAGCTGCGGCCGCAGGCTTCGGCAGACGAGGAGAAGCCGGCCGGCGGCGGCAAGGCGGTCGCGACCTGACGCGCCGCCCTGAAGGGGTGACAAAACGGTGACCAGCAAAGGCATCGTCATCCGCGAGGCGCATTTTCCTGGCCGCGCGCCGATCGAAGCCTACGGCAATGGCGGGTTCCGCTTTGCCGACATGTCGCATCGCGGCTCGCTGCTCTGTCTGCCATCCGGCATCCATGGCTGGGAACCGGCGGATCCTCTGGCGCTGACGGTGGCGGATTTCGACAAGCTGCTGACTGAGGCCGACAAGGTCGAGATCCTGTTGGTCGGCATGGGCAGGGATCTCAGGCCATTGCCCGCCGCACTGCGGGCCGCGCTGAAGGTGGCCGGCATTGCGTCCGACCCGATGTCGACCGGTGCAGCGGTACGGACCTACAATGTCCTTCTGGCGGAAGAGCGCGCCGTAGCTGCCGCGCTCATAGCCGTCGACTGAGATGTCCGAGAATGCCAAAATCGTCATGGACGCGGTGCGCGCCGCTGACCATGACCGCTATCTCACCGCGCTCTATGCGCCGGCAGACAAGCGCGACGCGCTGTTTTCGCTCTATGCCTTCAATGCCGAAATCGCTGGCATTCGCGATCGCATCCACGAGGCGCTGCCAGGCGAGGTGCGGCTGCAATGGTGGCGCGATGTCATTGCCGCCGGCGGAGAAGCGGGCGTCGGCCATCCCACAGCCGAAGCCTTGAATGCCACCATAGCGACATTCAATCTGCCGAAGCCGGCCTTCGAGAACATGCTCGATGCGCGCATCTTCGACCTTTACGACGACCCGATGCCATCGCGCACCGATCTGGAAGGCTATTGCGGCGAGACGGCCGCCGCACTCATCCAGCTTGCGGCGATGGTGCTCGACCCCGGCGAGGCGCCACGCTTTGCCGAATTGGCGGGCAGGGCCGGCTGCGCGCAGGCGATGACGGGCCTGCTGCTGTTGCTGCCGTTGCACCGCAAACGCGGACAGTGTTTTGTCCCGGCCGATATCCTTGCTGCGGCAGGTTCTTCGCCGCAGGAGTTTCTCACTGGCGACGGCGGTCCTGGCGCCAAACGCGCGGTGGCGGCGATGATGGCGCTGGCGCGGGACCATCTTTCCGCCTTCGAGCAGGGTGCTGCGGCTCTGCCGGTCTCGCTGCGTCCAGCATTTCTGCCGCTGGCCCTGTCGCGCGCCTATCTCACGAAAATGGAGCGCGGCTCGCCGCTCGACGGCGTGGCGCGGCTGTCGGCCTTGCGCCGGCATTGGCTGTTGTTGCGTCGTGCGACCAGGGGCTGGCCGGCATTTTGACGTAAACGTCAATCATGCTAGAGTCCCCGAGCCGAAACTGTTGCCGCAGACGACAGGCCGGCCGGAGGAGATACCCGTTCATGAGCTTGCCTTTGTTGGTCGCGATCGTCGCCCTAGGCATTGCGCTGTCGGTTGCCGCGGTGCATTTGACCGGCGGCAGCAAGACGGCGACGCTAGCCGGCGCCGATCAAGCAATGAGCCGCTTCGCCGAGGATTTTCCTGACGAGAAGGTGACGCTGGTGCGCCTGACGGCGGATGCCAGGACCGCATTTCTGGATATCGGGCTAGGGCGCATCGGGATCGTTCATAGCGTCGGCGACTGCTTTTTGACCCGCATCGTCACGCCCGAAGATGTCGCGGTTTTGAACTTCGGAGATGTGAATACGGTCTCGTTCCGGCTCGCCGATTTCACCTGGAAGGGCGGCTGCTTCCGCTTTGCCAGCGCAGCGGATGCGCAAGGCTTGCTGAAAGCGCTTCAGCCGCAACATCCAAGTTCCGCCAGAGAGGCTGCATGATGGACAGCTATGATTTTCCGCAAGTCACGCAGCTTGCCATCCCGTTCTTCGTTGCCGCGATCCTGATCGAGCTCTGGCTGGTGCGAACCGGCCGCGCCAAGGGATCGTTCGAGACGCGCGACACCTTGACCAGCCTGATGATGGGCACCGGCAATGTCGTTGCCGGGCTGCTGCTTGGCGTCGTGTCCTACTGGGCGCTGCTGTGGCTCTGGCAATTCCGCGTCTTCAATCTCGGCCTGTCGGTCTGGGTGTTCCTCGCCGCCTTCCTGCTCGATGATCTGCGCTACTATTTCTATCACCGCATCGCGCACCGGGTGCGCTGGGTGTGGGCCGAGCACGTCAACCACCATTCCAGCCAGCACTACAATCTGTCGACG
Organism: Mesorhizobium sp. M0496; assembly: GCF_040321205.1. NCBI lineage: Bacteria > Pseudomonadati > Pseudomonadota > Alphaproteobacteria > Hyphomicrobiales > Phyllobacteriaceae > Mesorhizobium > Mesorhizobium sp. M0496. The sequence goes on from NZ_JAMYRC010000004.1 coordinate 107,501, forward strand.
GCGCTCAGGCAAAGCTGGACCGGGCTGTTCACCTTCATGTTCGTGCTGCAGGCGCCGCTGGTGCTGCTTGGCTTTCATCCGGCGGTCATTGCCTTCACCTTCGGCTTCAATCTGGTCTGGCAGTTCTGGATCCACACCGAGACCATCGGCAAGATGTGGGGCTGGTTCGAGTTCGTCTTCAACACGCCGTCACACCACCGCGTCCACCACGCCACCAATCCGCGCTATCTCGACGCCAACTACGCCGGCACGCTGATCATCTGGGACCGCATGTTCGGCACCTTCGTCGGGGAACTGGAAGAAGACCGGCCGCGCTATGGCATCGTCAGGAATCTCGGCACCTTCAATCCGCTGAAAGTGGCGTTCCATGAATGGATCGGTATGTTCAGGGACGCCTTCGCGCCCGGCCTGACCTTGAACGAGCGCCTGAATTATCTGATCAAGCCTCCCGGCTGGAGCCATGACGGCTCGCGCGAAACGTCGGAGACGCTGAAGGCTGCCTATGTCAGGCGAAATCCAAGCGAGGCCGGCAAACCGGGGCTGCCGATGGCAGGTGCGGAGCCGGCTGAATAACTATCGCCTCAGGATGGTTCGCTCGATCCGCCATCACGCATCAGAGTCTCATAGTCGCGACCGCCATAGAAGATGTTGACGATGCGGACGAAGTTATCGTCGACGATGTAAGCGATGACTGCAGAGTGCTCGAACGGAACTGTTCGCAATCCTGGCAGGATGTCGTCGCGGGAACGACCGCCGCGAGGCGCGTTGCCGATGCTCTGGCACCGGTCTTCGATGCGCAGAACGAACTTCAGCGCGACGTCAGGACTTCCGCTGGCCTCGACTATATGTCTGAAAATGTTGGCCAAATCATTTCTGGCATCTTCACGATACTCGACCTCAAGCCGCCGAATCATCAGCACGGCTCGAATACTGGGCGAAGAGTCCCCGGAGGTGAGTGCGAACCTCTTCTCCCGAATGGCCCGGCCTTGTATCCTCGATCGACGCCTTCACCCGGGCTCTGATCGACGCCATGCGCTCGGCATGCTCTTCCTCTTCGCGCTGGAAGGCGCGAAGGGCTGCACGGATGACCTCGCTGGCCGATCCGAAGGAGCCATCTTCGACCTTGTCGCGGATCATGCGCGCCATTGCGGGCGTGACGGTGACGGATAGTTTCTCGGCGGATTCCATGGCTGTCTCTCTTAGGCAAGAAGTGGGATAGTATCCTACTTGACGCCTAAGGTCCAATCAGAGAGAAAGCTGGCTACTCCGCCGCTTCGGCCGTTTCCGTTTGCGCCGCCAACCCCAACCATTGCCGGCAATCGGCGTGTGCACGCGATGTGATGGCGTGGCGCTTGGCGACGGTCTTGTCCTTGCCGCGCATGCGTTTGCCCTCGGCTTTAGGGGCTTCGACGGGCGGGAACAGGCCGAAATTGACATTCATCGGCTGGAAGGAACGCTTTCCCGGCTCGTCGTCTGAAACGATGTGGCCGCCGGTGATGTGATTGAGCAAGGCGCCGAAAGCCGTGGTGAGCGGCGGCAGGGACGGTGCCTGGCCGAGCCGCTCAGTGGCCGCGAAGCGCCCGGCGAGCAGGCCGATGGCAGCACTTTCGACATAGCCTTCGCAGCCGGTGATCTGGCCGGCAAAACGCAAGCCCGAACGCGACTTCAGTTGCAGCGAGGCGTCCAGCAAGGTCGGCGAGTTGATGTAGGTGTTGCGGTGCAGGCCGCCGAGGCGGGCGAAATCGGCGTTTTCGAGACCCGGTATGGTGCGGAAGACGCGCACCTGTTCGGCATGCTTCAGCTTGGTTTGAAAACCGACCATGTTGTAGAGCGTACCCAACGCATTGTCCTGTCGTAGCTGGACGACGGCATAGGCCTTTACCGTCGGATTGTGGGCATTGGTGAGCCCCATCGGCTTCATCGGCCCGTAGCGCAGCGTCTCGACGCCGCGCTCGGCCATGATCTCGATCGGCAGGCAGCCGTCGAAATAGGGTGTGCCTTCCCATTGCTTGAATTCGGTCTTCTGGCCGTCGATCAGCGCCTGAACGAAGGCAAGGTACTGGTCCTTGTCCATCGGACAGTTGATGTAGTCCTTGCCGGTGCCGCCGGGCCCGACCTTGTCGTAGCGCGACTGGAACCAGCAGATATCCATGTCGATCGTGTCGAAATGGACGATTGGCGCGATCGCGTCGAAGAAGGCGAGCGCATCGGCGCCGGTTGCTTCGGCGATCGACTGGGCAAGTGAGGGCGCGGTCAATGGACCCGTGGCAATGATCGCCTGATCCCAATCCGCCGGCGGCAAGCCCGGTATTTCCTCGCGCTGGATGGTGATCAGCGGGTGTGCTTCGAGTTTTTTCGTCACCGCGTCGGCGAATCCGTCGCGGTCGACGGCAAGCGCACCGCCGGCCGGAACCTGGTTGGCGTCGCCGGCGCTCATGATCAATGAGCCGGCCAGCCGCATTTCGGCGTGCAACAGGCCGACAGCGTTGTTTTCGGCGTCGTCGGAGCGGAAGGAGTTGGAACAAACCAGCTCGGCCAGGCTATCGGTCTTGTGGGCATCGGTGCCGCGAACGGGCCGCATTTCATGCAGGATGACGGGAACGCCAGCTTGCGCTGCCTGCCAGGCAGCTTCGGAGCCGGCGAGGCCGCCGCCGATGATATGGATGGGATTTTTGCTCATGAGCGCCGGAATAATCGCTTGATGCGGCGATTGCAATTGCCGTGCGTGGTGCGGGGCAAACAGCGGCTCGAAGAATCAACCCCTGAATACAACAACACCCGCCGGGGGAGGAGGTCCGGCGGGTGTCGTTTTGGGGGTCGACCCTCGGGAGGAGGTGAAGGCCGACCGTATTCGTCATTGCCGGGGAGGAGGTCGGCTTTGACGAAATCTCTTCGCTGTTTTTGAAAGGGGCGAAACCCTTTGGGGCAAAATTTGTTTTTGCCCGGGGAAACAGCGCCCGCCGCGGGAGGAGGTGCGGCGGGCGCCGTTTTTGTGGTCAACCCTCGGGAGGAGGTGAAGGTTGACCGGATCCGTCAGGGTCGGGGAGGAGGTCGACCCTGGCGAAATTCTGGTTAGATCGCCCGGCGGGCGACGATCTTGATTTCGTCGCGGACGATACCGAGATCATGCAGCTGGCGGTTCGAAAGGCGACCCAGCTCGGTAACCGTCTCGCGATAAACGCGCCAGTTACGATAGTTGCGGATCAGGTTCATTGTCGTTCTCTTTTTCAAAACTGGTTCGGACCATTTGCGGTCCGAAGAATTAGACCGCCTTGCGAGCGACGTAAGGAATGTCGCTGCGGCTGATGCCGAGGTCGGTCAGTTCACGGTTGCTCAGGCGGCTCAGCTCGGACACGGTGTCCCTGTAGCGGCGCCAGTTGCGGTAGTTGCGGATCAGGTTCATGGTAGTTCTCGTTTCGTCTTTCTTGCGGATCATTCCGTTTGTGTACGAACTATAAATAGGCGGACCCATATCGATTTAAAAGCGCTATGGCTGCATGGCAGCAATGCAAATTGTGCAATGCAGCATTAACGCGCGTTCACGGACCTGACACAAAAAGACCCGAATCGGAAAATGCCGTTGCGTCAACGGTTTGACCGGGTCGGCTGAAAAAAAGACCAAACCGGGGGAGAAGCGACATGGCGGGTTATTCGTCGCGGGTCAGGGCGGATATCGCACGCTGGCAGCAGGCCGGGCTGATCGACGCCACGACGGCCGACGTGCTGGCGCGCGATGTCGAGGCCAACGAGCGCCAGTCGCTCAGCTTCGGCTCGATCCTGGCGATGATGGCTGCCTTGCTGTTCGGCGCCGCCATCCTGATTTTCGTCGCCGCCAACTGGGACGCGATCCCGCGGCTGGCGCGCGTTCTGGCACTCTTCGCGGTCATCCTTGGCGGCTATGTCGGCGGCGCGCTGTTGAAGACGCGCGACCATACGGCGATCGGCGAGGCGCTGTGGATCGTGGCGGCAGCCGCTTTCGGCGGCTCGATCGCGCTGATCGGCCAGATGTATCATCTGTCCGGCGACGAGGCGTCGGCTTTGGTCACCTGGGGCTCCGGCACGGCATTGGCGGCAGTCGCGCTGCGTTCGAACCCGCTGACCGTCGCTTCTGTCGGCATTGCCGATGCCTGGCTGTTCCTGAAAGGCTTCGACTACTACAGCCGCAGCGAATTTCCGCATGCCTTCGTCGTCATGGCGATCGTGCTGTTTGCCGTTTCGTTCTGGACCCGCAGCCAGCCGGCACGGCACCTGATCATCCTGTCGGTGCTGTTCTATCTGGTGCTGCTGGTCACCAACCACGATACGCTGCAGGTGGCGATCCCGCTGGTCATCGTCTCGATGCTCCTGTTCGCGGCCTCTGTCGTCGCACCGGACCCGGTCGACAGAATCGTGCAGCTTGGCGGCCGCTTGCCCTTGCATGCGCTTTTCGGCTTCCTTACCGGCTTGGCGATGATCCAGTTCGAACTGGCTGACGAGAGCACCTATAACAGTGGTTTCGCCATCGCTTCGGTGGTCGCGCTTGCCGGCATCGTCGCGGCAGTCGTCCTGGCAGGACGCGAGAGCCGTGGGTTGCGCTGGCTTGCCTATGCCGGCTTCGCCTTCGAACTCGCCATCATCTATGTGGTGACCTTGCAATCGATGCTCGATACGGCCGGCTTTTTCCTGGCCGCCGCGGTGCTGCTCGGCATCCTTGCGCTGGTCATCATCCGCGTCGAAAAACGTATGAGGGGTCCAGTCACCGGGGGAGCCACGGCATGATGACCGGGAAAAGACTTGTTATCTCGGCGCTGGTGCTGGCGCTCGTCCAGATCGGTTTCCTGAGCTGGATCATCGCCGGCCGGGCGGCGATATTGCGCAACGGCAAGGACGTGCTGCTGAAGGTCGAACCCATCGATCCGCGCGATCTCCTGCGCGGCGACTACATCATCCTCGGCTATGAGATTTCGCGGATACCGGTGAAAATGATCGCTGATATTCCGCCCGATAAATTTTCCAGCGACGACACCCCGATTGTCGTCCGCCTGAAGAAGGGTGCCGATGGCTATTGGCAGCCGACGATGGCCTGGTTAGGCAAGGCGCCAACGCCGGCCACTGCCGACGAAGCCGATATATCAGGCCACGTCGCCGAGGGCTGGGATCTTCGCGGCGAAGCGGCGACCATCGCGCCGGACTACGGCATCGAGCGCTTCTACCTGCCGGAAGGCGAGGGGATGGCGATCCAGAACGACATGCGGGTGCGGCCATTCGGGATCCGGCTCGCGCTCGCTGGTGACGGCACCGCGCAGATCAAGGCGCTGGTGGACGGCGACAAGACGCTGTTCGAGGAACCACTCTATTAGTGTTCGTTGTTAGTGTCCCTTCCTGCCGTGGTGTGAAGCATGCCAGTTAGCCTGTCGACGCGCGAGGACATCAACCTCGACACTGTTTTCCGCGTTGCCTGGAAGCAGGACACGGTGGAGATCGGTGAAACGGCCTTGCGGCGCATCGCCGAATGCCGCGCTTCATTCCTCAAGCTGATTGAATCCGACCCGCCACCGGTCATTTATGGCGTCACCACCGCCATGGGGGAACTGGCGAGCCGCAAGCTCGAACTCGACGAGCGGGACCGTCATGCGCGCATCAAGGCGTTTGCCGCCGCGACTTCGTTCGGCGATCCCTTGCCGGATCGCGTGGTCCGGGCGATCGCGCTTGCCCGCCTGACGAACTTCATTGAGGGCAATGCCGCCACCACGCCGCGCATCGCGCTTGCCGTGGCCGCAATGCTCGATGGTGGGCCGATGCCAACGGTGCCAGCCTCTGGCCAGGGCGGCGCCGGCGAGATCCTGGCACTCTATCCGCTGTTTGCCGAGCTTTCGACGCGTTTCGATCTGGAGGTCAAGGAACGGGGCTCGCTGATCAACGGCTCGCCCTGCGCTGCCGCTCTGGTGGCGGACGCAGCGCTCGCTGCGCGCCGCCGCCTCCGCATGGCGCAAAAGGTGTTCGCGCTGTCGATCGAAGCGTTTCGCGCGCCGCTCGAGCACTACGACGCGGCTCTCGACATGCTCTGGGGTGACGAGCATGAAGCAGCGGCACTGCGCGGGTTGCGGGAATTTCTGGTCGGCGCCGGCGATGGGCGACGCAACTACCAGGCGCCGGTCAGCTACCGTATCGTGCCGCGCGTGCTCGGCCAGGCGCATCGCGCATTGTCGACAGCCGAGCGGGCGGCCACCGTATCGTTGGCCTCGATATCGGACAATCCGGTCTATATCCCGCCCGACGATGCGCATCCGCTCGGCCGCTGCATCAGCACCGGCGGCTATCACAACGCCATGGCGACGCCGGCACTGGACGATCTGGCAGCGATATGGGCCGATATCTGCCTGCTCTGCGACCGTCACGCCTCAAAACTCCTGAACGGCAAGGTGTCGCTGCTGCCAGACCTCTTGATGGCCGGACGGCACTCAGCCGACAGCGACGGCCACGGCAATGTCGGCTATGTGCCGATGGCGATCACCGGCTATCTTGAGCAAGCCAAGCTGGTGGCGCAGCGCACCTTCATTCCCGGAACGGAATCCGCTGGCGCCGGGCAGGACGATGTTGCCACCACGGCGTTCTTCGCATGGACCAAGGAAGCGACCGCCGGCCGTTGCGTCGATGCCGCCATGGCGATGCTGGCGATGATGGCCTCGCAGGCGCTCTACGTCACGGAACGCGCGCCGCCGCCGGCGCTTCAGGCTTTCGTCGCGGATATAAGAAAGATCGTGCCGCCGGTCGATGCCGACCGTGTATTGGGGCCGGAACTTGCCAGGTTGGCAGAGTGGCTTACTAGGCAAGTGTTCGAAGCGTAGGCACTGATGTCAGGAAGAAACTCGGGGCCAAGAATTTGGTGCGGATGAAGGGACTCGAACCCCCACGCCTTTCGGCACTGGAACCTAAATCCAGGGCGTCTACCAGTTCCGCCACATCCGCATGGACCGGCAATCCCATGTAGCCATCATTCTGTCAATGTCAGACAAGATGATGTTGGGTTAGGGCCAGAATGTTGGTTATTCGCCGGAATGCGAAGACTGTTGAAAATTAGCCTCGCCTGTGACAAAAGGCGTGTCAAATGTGACGGGACGCGACGATCCGCTTCTACAGAATGTGATAAGAAGTAGGAAAAACAAGAACTTATTCACATTTTGGAACGCAGTTTGGGAGAGTTTGAGCCGTATTTTCGGTCAAATCGCCAGGTTCCGTACCAAAAGCCATTCCCGGCAAGAATATACCGGCAGGCTGTAAACGGCAGAGGCCGTGCAGTCTCATTGGTGAAAACAAAGGTTTTACGATGCAGGTCACCGAAACGCTCAACTCCGGTCTCAAGCGCGAGATCAAGATCACCGTGCCGGCCGGTGACATGGAAGCCAAGCTGATGGCGCGGCTTTCGGATGCCAGGAACAAGGTCCGCATCAACGGCTTCCGTCCCGGCAAGGTGCCGGTGCAGCACTTGCGCAAGGTCTACGGCAAGTCGTTCATGGCCGAAGTGGTCAATGAGATCCTCAACGATTCGACCCGTTCGATCATCACCGGGCGTGGCGAAAAGGCTGCCATGCAGCCCGAAGTCATCATGACCGAGGACGAGAAGGAAGCCGAGAAGATCCTGGCTGGCGGCGCCGATTTCGAGTTCCGCCTCAACTACGAGATCATTCCGGCGATCGAGATCAAGGACTTTTCCGACATCAAGGTGACACGCCAGGTATTCGACGTGCCTGATACCGAGATCGACGAGCAGGTCCAGCGCGTTGCCGAATCGGCGCGCAGCTACGAGCCGAAGACTGGCAAGGCCGCCATTGGCGACCGCGTCTCCATCGATTATGTCGGCAAGATCGACGGCGAGGCCTTCAATGGCGGCGCCGGCACCGATCAGCCGCTGGTGCTGGGCTCGAAGGAGTTTATCCCCGGCTTCGAGGATCAGCTTGTCGGCGCCAAGGCCGGTGACGAAAAGCAGGTCACCGTGACCTTTCCGGAAAACTACCAGGCGGCGCATCTGGCCGGCAAGGAAGCGACCTTCGACGTCACGGTCAAGGAAGTGTCCCAGCCCGGCGCGCTGGAAATCAACGACGAGACGGCCAAGAACCTCGGCCTGGAGTCGCTGGAGCGCCTGCGCGACGTCGTGCGCGGCCAGATCGAGAACCAGTTCGGCGCCATGACGCGCCAGAAGGTCAAGCGCCAGTTGCTCGACCAGCTCGACGCGTCCTACTCGTTCGAGGCGCCGTCGAAGCTCGTCGACGCCGAGTTCAACAACATCTGGGCGCAGGTCAATCGCGACCTGGAAGCAGCCGGACGCACCTTCGCCGACGAAGAGACGACGGAAGAAGAGGCGCGTGCCGAGTATCTGCGTCTTGCCGAGCGCCGCGTGCGCCTCGGCCTGGTGCTGGCTGAAATCGGCGAGAGGGCCGGCGTCACCGTGTCGGACGAGGAGTTGCAGCGCGGCCTGTTCGAGCAGGTGCGCCGCTATCCGGGCAACCAGCAGCAGGAAGTCTTCGAATTCTACCGCAACAACCCGGAAGCGCTGAACACGTTGCGGGCGCCGATGTTCGAAGAGAAGGTGGTCGATCATCTGCTCGGCCAGATTTCGGTTACCGACGTCAAGGTCAGCAAGGAAGAGCTGCTGGCCGACGACGAGGAGGACGAAACCGCCGTCAAGGCGAAGCCGGCGAAGAAAGCCGCCGCCAAGAAGGCCGACGACAAGAAGGCCGACGACGCCGAAGAGCCCAAGAAGAAGGCCGCGCCGAAGAAGAAGGCCGCCAAGGACGCTGAATAACACCAGCATTTCACTGGAACAGGAAAGGCCGCCCTCGAGGCGGCCTTTTCGTTGCTAAACTGCAACAGCCGATGCGCTTTGCGCACGACGGCCTGTGGCGACCAAGCTTTGATCATTATTTGCGCTTCTATTGCAGCCGCTTGGGTTGTTGGAGGACGTGTTGAGGCTGTTCGTCGAAATGGGATACGCTGCGGCAGTTGCGTTGATCCTGGTCTCGGTCTGCGGCATTGCCCGTGCCGAAGCCGTGCTTGACAATTGGCGGTTCGAAACGGGCGAGGACGGCCTCGTCACGGCCTCGCTGTATGCCACCAACAAGCTGATCACCGGGGGCGGGGCCCTGAGCTACAGCCCGATCTTGACGATTGCCTGCCGGGCAAACGGCGAGCCGCATTGGACCGAATGGCTGCAACTGAATGACGGTGTCTCGGCCAGCCGCAAGATCACCATGTCGGTCACGCTCGACCAAGGCAGCAAGTTCGATGAGAGCTGGTCGGTCGGGCCGCGCGGCAGGATGCTGGTGCTCGATGGCGCCGATGGCATCAGGCGCCTTGTTGCCGCCGACCGGCTCCAGCTTTCGTGGCGATTCGGGCTGCTGTCGGGACGCGGCGAGGCCGATTTCAACCTCGCCGGGTTCGGTGAAGCGGTCAACCAAGTGGCCGGCAGTTGCAACACCGATCCGCCGTGACCGGATCGCGGGTCCAAGGCGGCACGGCTTGCTCAGGCGCTCACCTTTTGGAACTCACCACTCAGATCAGCAGCAGGCCCTTCATGCTGGCATATCCCTTCCGCCCGATGATGATGTGGTCGTGCACGCCAATGCCCAGCCGCTTGCCCGCGTCGATGATCTCCTTCGTCATCTCGATGTCGGCGCGCGACGGTGTTGGGTCGCCTGACGGGTGGTTGTGGACCAGGATAATGGCGGTCGCCGAGAGTTCGAGCGCGCGCTTGACCACTTCGCGCGGATAGACGGGCGTATGGTCGACGGTGCCTGTCTGCTGCACCTCATCGGCGATCAGCGCGTTCTTCTTGTCGAGGAACAGGATGCGGAACTGTTCGCGCGCCTCGAAGGCCATGGCTGACCTGCAATAGGCAAGAAGTTGTGTCCAGGACGAGAGGATTTCGCGGCCCTGCACCTCGCCGCGCGCCATGCGTTGCGCGGTTGCCGCGACGATCTTGAGATCAAGCGCCACCGCCGGGCCGATGCCCTTGACCTCCCGCAAGAGGCCAACCGGCGCCCCGAGCACTTCTGCCAGCGTGCCGAAGCGCGCCAGCAACGCCTTGGCCGCCGGCTTGGTGTCGGCGCGAGGGATCAGGCGAAAGAGCAGAAGTTCCAGAAGTTCGTAGTCGGGCAGGGCGTCCGGACCTGCCGAGGCAAAGCGCTCGCGCAGGCGGTCGCGATGGCCGAGATAATGTGGCTTTTCGCCGGCCGCCTTGGCTTTCGCCGCTGGCCGCATCGGCGCTTCGGAGAAGAAACTCCGCTCGTCGTCGTCGCTCGTGTTCCCCATATGCCGCCCACATTGCTCCGGCGCTGACATTAGAACCGTTCCGGCCTGGATTGAAACAGTTCTGTTCTCCGATCACGAGACGATTCGCGACAGGTGGTGGCGGCTCCCGCTAACAGCCTCCGGCTTTCTTATACGGCGGCAAGATGAAACCACGATTGCGCAACAAAACTTAACATCACTTCACGCATGCAGCCACTTTCACCTGAAATAGTCAGAGCATCAGGGGCTCGCCGCCTCGCTGTTCTGGAGCACGCATGTTCGCCAAGATCGATTCTGGAATATTCGCCGGCCGGGCCTCTCTTGCGGCGATGGCAATTCTGTTTTCAACGCATTCGGGGGTCGCGCTGGCGGCCGACGCCATTGCGGTCAATTCCGACGATTTTAGCCCGCCGCCCGAGCCTTCCCGTTTTGGGCGCGTCGAACAGAAACTGGCTGACTGGCATGTCGTGCTTGGCGGCGGCGCCATCATCGCCCCCAAATACGAGGGCAGCGACGAGTTCAAGATCATGCCGGTGCCTTTCGTCACGGCAACATTTCGCGACACGGTGACGATCGATCCGACAGGCGCCAACATCGCCGTCTATGACCAAGGACCGTTCGCATTGAGTGCGCGGCTTGGCTATGAGATGGGCCGCCAGGAAGACGACTCCGATCACCTGCGCGGTTTGGGCGATGTCGACATGGGCGCGACAGTCGGCGCGAAGGCCGCGGCGAAGTTCGGCCCGGCTGAAATCTTCGCGCAACTGGACAAGACCATCGGCGGCAGCGATGGCCTGTTGGGCAAGGTGGGGATCGAGGTGACCCAACCTCTGTCCCAATCGTTGCTGATCGGCGCCAGCGCGTCGGCCGTCTTCGCCGACGAAAATTATATGCAAGCCTATTTCGGCGTCACGCCCGAACAGTCGGCTCGCTCGGGACTGGCGCGCTATGACGCCGGCGCGGGTTTGAAGCGCGCCGATTTTTCGATTTCCGCCACATATATGCTCAACCAGAACTGGATGGTGCGCGGCGAAGCGGGGGTCGGCGTTCTCTTGGGTGACGCCGCCGACAGCCCTGTTGTCGTCGACAAGATCCAGCCTTCAGGGATGCTTCTCGTCGGATATCGGTTCTGACGCCTTCCCAGGCGCCAATGCAGGCTAGATAAACTCCGACATGGCACAGCGACGGCACCAAAGCGATTTGAGCGCCGAAGCCAAATCGGCGGGGCAAGGTTGGCGTATCCTCATTGTCGAGGACGATCTCGAGATCGCGCGCATACTGGGTGAAACACTCACCGACAACGGCATGATCGTGGAAATCGCCGAGAGCGGAGTCCAGATGAATGCCGCGCTTCGCAACCAGAAGTTCGACCTCATCGTGCTGGATGTCATGCTGCCGGGTGAAAACGGCCTCAGCATCTGCCGCCGTCTTCGCGCGAAAACGAACGTTCCGATCCTGATGCTGACCGCGCTCGGCGAGGAAATCGACCGTATTTTCGGACTGGAGATCGGTGCGGATGACTATGTGACGAAACCATTCAGCGCGCGCGAATTGACGGCCCGGATACGGGCGTTGCTGCGCCGCACGGCCTATGCTCCCGACGAGCGGGACCGATCGAAGGTGCTTCGCTTCAACGGCTGGCGTCTCGACCCTATACGCCGACAATTGCATGATCCGAGCAACGCGCGGGTTGCGACGACGACGCATGAATTCGATCTGCTGCTCGCGTTCTGCCGCAATGCGGGCCGGGTTCTCTCTCGCGAGGAACTTCTCGGCGCAACCCATGCCGGCCTTGCCGGACCGATCGAACGAAGCGTCGATGTTCATATCAGCCGGATCCGCCAGAAGATCGAAAAGGACGCGCGCGATCCGGTGCTTCTCAGGACTGTCCGGTTGGGCGGCTACATCTTCACGGCGACGGTGGAGGAAGCATGAGGGGCTTCATTCGCCGTTTTCTGCCACAATCCGTGCGTGGGCAGTTCACGGCAATCATTTTCATCGCGGTGATTGTGATCATGTCCGTCGGGTCGGTCGTCGAAAATTTTATAGAGAACGTTGACCTTCCGGTGGCGGAAGATAGCGCCAGACGGACTGCCATTGTGGCTGCCTTGTTGCGCGAAACGCCAGTGGGGGCGGCGCGTGGCGCAATTTTGGCAACGGCTATGCGGGCCGGTTTTGATTTCGAGATACTGTCTAAGGAACAGATCCGCGGCATTCCGCACTCCTATCTGCAATGGCGAAGTATCGAATGGCTTTTCCGAATCGACAGGGGGGCGATTGACGGACGCTGGATAAGGATCGGCGGTCGATACGCGTTTGTCGTCGATCTGGACGAGCGAGACGTCCTGGCTCATTTCGGCATGCCCGATTCTTTTCTGACATCAGGCTTCGTCCGCGTCACTTTCTACAGGTTCATGGCTTTCGTCGTCTTGCCCGTCCTGATCTGGCTGTTTGCTGTATGGGCCGTGACGGACCCGTTGAAGCGCATCTCAGCAGCCGTCGGTTCGGCCGAGATCGAGAATGGCAACGAGCTTTTCGTCGAACGCGGCTCCGTAGAAATGGTCGGCCTGACGCGCGCGCTGAACAGGATGAGAACGCGTATCCGGACGATGATCGAAAACCGCACGCGCATGTTGCGCAGCGTTAGTCATGATCTGCGTACGCCGTTGACGCGGCTGCGGCTTCGCGCCGAGCGCATGGATGATGGCCCCATCCGAACCGCGATACTGTCCGATGTCCAGCACATCGAAGTCCTGATCGACGAGACCCTGACCTATCTGCGCAGTGATGTTTCGACGGAGAAGCTGCAGCGCGCCGACATTGCCAGCGTTCTGCAAACCGTCTGTGCCGAATTCTCCGATGTCGGGTTTCCAGTCTCATATTCCGGACCGGATAGGCTTCCGGGCTGGTGCAAGCCCAATGCGCTGGCGCGAGCGATCGCGAATCTGTGCGACAACGGGGTCAAATTCGCCAGCAATGTCACGGTCGCGTTGACGGCGACCGACATGGCGGCACACATCACGGTAGGCGACGATGGACCGGGCATTCCGATGACGGCGCGCTCCCGTGTTTTCGAACCATTCTTCAAGGAAGATGCGTCGCGCGGCATTGCATCGAAGCATGGCTTCGGCCTGGGCCTCTCGATCGTTGCCGACATCATCCAGGGTCACGGCGGCAGAATCGAATTGCAGGACAACCAACCCAACGGACTGGTCGTCACCATCGACCTGCCGAATGGTCCCGGTGCCCAACCGTCATTAGACAGCCTCGTGCCGCGTTAGACGACGGGCTTTAAGCTGGCAGGCCCGGGCGGTCGAGCTTTTTGGGTGACAGCGTGAAAATCTCGCAACCGGTGTCGGTGACGCCGATCGTGTGCTCGTACTGCGCCGACAGCGAGCGGTCCCGCGTCACCGCCGTCCAGCCGTCCGACAGGACCTTCACGTGCGGCCGGCCGAGATTGATCATCGGCTCGACGGTGAAGATCATGCCGGGCCGCATCTCGACGCCCTCATTGGCGCTGCCATAGTGCAGGATGTTCGGCGCATCATGGAAAAGCTGGCCGACGCCGTGGCCGCAGAAGTCGCGGACCACCGAGCAGCGCTCGCCCTCGGCATAGGTCTGGATGGCGGCGCCGATGGCGCCGGTGCGGGCGCCAGGCCTGATCGCAGCAATGCCGCGCATCAGGCATTCATGGGTGACTTCGAGCAGGCGCTCGGCGGCGCGCTTGATCGTGCCGACCGGATACATGCGCGAGGAATCACCGTGCCAGCCGTCGAGGATATAGGTGACGTCGATGTTGACGATGTCGCCATCCTTGAGCGGCTTGTTGTCGGGGATGCCATGGCAGACGACATGGTTGATCGAGGTGCAGGACGATTTCGTGTAGCCGCGGTAGTTGAGAGTCGCCGGCAGCGCGCCGTGGTCCATGCCGAATTCGAACACGAAGCGGTCGATGGTTTCGGTGGTGACGCCGGGCTCGACCATCGGCACCAGTTCGTCGAGGCAGCGCGCGGTGAGGTCGCATGCCTTGCGCATACCGGCAAAGCCCTCCTCGCCATAGAGTCGAATCTGTCCGGTGTTTCTGAGCGGTGCCGTGGCGGCGTCGAGATAGGTGACCATTTTGTCCGTGTAGCCGGTAGGGCCCTGCAAGAGAGCCGACGTGAAAATCTCCCCAGATTTGGCACTTGAGGGCAAAAGGTTCAAGGAAGAACTGCCCAATGCAGTCGCGCTCCGGGATATTCGTCCTGGATAGGGCGATGTCTTGCCGGTTTTTGCCCGGTTTGCTTTCCTTTCTAGCGACCCAAGTGACGACACATTTCTGAGCCAAAAGCCGACCAAAGCAACTTTTTTGACGACGAACGGCGTTGCCTCGGTGACGCCAGTTCGGGAGATAGGAAATGGACAGACTGCAATTCGAGGTGCCGGTGCGCATCGCACCCGCGCCCGGCCTGCCAGTCGAGGAGATTTACGGGGTCGAACAGGCGCTCGATTTTCTTCAGGACTGGCCTGCGCGCCGTCAGGGCCCGATCTATCAGAAAGCGTTCAACGCCTGCTTTGGCGCCACGGTGGACGTGGTCAGGACCGAGGATGCCTGCCGGGCGTTCATGGCGTTTTGTCGCGCGAGCGGACTGATGGCCAGGGATATGATGACGCCGCGCAAGCGCGGCGGTGAGGCGAGGGCGCTGCAGGCCTGAGGGCTCCCCGTCCACCGGTTCGCTTGCCCCGATTGCAACGTCAGCGATTGCGTTTGAACACTCACGGCGTTGTCGTGAGCGTATCGCTGCGCCCGTTCGTCCCCGAAGACTGCACTGGCACGCGTCAACTTCAGCGCCGTTAAGCTTCCGTTTCCACTTTGCCGGCTACGCCATTGCTTGGGCAATGGTTGATTCGTTGCGTTAGTCTCATGGTTCGGAAGATGTCCCCAGAAAAAGTTCGTGCATTCCCGATCGACCGTCAGGTATTCTTGGTCAGAGAGGTTGCCGCCAAGCTCGGCAATCTGCATGGCGAGACCGCCACCTCGTTCTGGAGGGCCAAGGCGTCGGAGTTACTCGATCTCATTGTCGGATCCGGCAGGGACAGAACAGCAGCCGGAGATGAAGTGCGCAGGTTCTTCCTGGCCGTGCAGAGAGAGATGTTGGCCGAAACGGTCGCGGAGCCGATGCCAGTCCTTTCCGCCTGAAGAAAAATTTCGCGGCTATGGGCCGGCTGCATGGGTTCGAGCCGGACCGCTCGGTCGAACCAATCTTCCGAGCGGTACCGGCTACGCCTTGCGGCGGCGGAAGACGCGGTCGCCGTCAATGCCGGCATCAAGCTGAACTGGGACAGCAACACATCGGTATTCTCTACCTTCGACGGCAAATTCGCCGATCGGGTGCAGACCTATGGCGGGAATGTCGGGTTCAGGGTGAGCTGGTAGGCGAGTGGCACGGAATGGTCGGCTCGGCATCCGGATCTGGTACCGGTTTGCCGCGCAGATAGTGTGCTGAAGGTTCTGCAAAAAGTTTTGGAGAGAGAACGGCGCTTGCTCTGAGGGGCGAGCGGCCATGGCACGGTGGTGACGTTACGATCACCGATTCCCGTGGAAGGGGAAGTGCCATGACCAATCGAGAAGTTAGACTGAGCAGAGGCGAGTTGAAAGCGTTGCTGTTGTCGGATGAGGACGGCTTTCGCCAGGCATTGCAGACTGTCGTGCAGGAGGTTCTTGAAGCCGAGATGACGGAGGCGATCGGGGCCGAGAAAGGGGAGCGGACGGCGGAGCGGACGAGTTACCGGTCCGGCTATTACGAGCGCAAGCTGGTGACGCGGGTTGGGGTTCTGGAGCTGCGCGTTCCGCAGGATCGGGCTGGCCGGTTCTCGACGGAGTTGTTTGAGCGCTACCAGCGCTCGGAGAAGGCATTGGTGTCGGCGCTGGTTGAAATGTACGTGCAGGGCGTCTCGACCCGCAAGGTGAAGGCGGTGACGGAGGAATTGTGCGGCCACTCTTTCTCGGCCTCGACGGTGAGCGAGGCGACGATGCGGCTGGATGAGGCGCTCAAGGCGTTCTTCACGCAGCGGCTCGAGGAAAGCTATCCGTATCTCATTTTGGATGCGCGCTACGAGCGGGCTCGCGAGGCGGGCGTGATCGCCAGCCAGGCGGTGCTGGTGGCGATCGGCGTGGATTGGGAGGGCCGGCGCCAGGTTCTGGGCGTGGAGTTGGCCAACCGGGAGAGCCATTCGAGCTGGCGCGAGTTCCTGACGGGGCTCAAGAATCGCGGGCTCGCCGGCGTCGAGTTCGTCGTCTCCGACGACCATCCGGGGCTCAGGGCGGCGATCCGCGAAGTGCTGCCCGAAGCGGTCTGGCAGCGCTGCTACGTGCACTTCCTCAGAAACGCGCTCGACTACGTGCCGCGCAAGGTCGACGACGATTGCCTGATGGAACTCAGATGGTTCTACGACCGGCGCGACCTCGCCGAGGTCAAACGCGACCTGGCGCAGTGGATCGCCAAATGGCAGGCCAAATACCCGAAGCTGGTCAACTGGGTGGAAGACAATATCGAGGAGACGCTGAGCTTCTATCGGCTGCCGCTAGCTCACCACAAGCACATGAAGTCGACGAACATGCTGGAGCGGCTGAACCAGGAGATCAAGCGGCGCACCCTGGTCGTTCGCATCTTCCCCAACCCACGGAGCTGCCTGCGGCTGGTTCGGGCGTTGGCGGTGGAGATCCACGAGAACTGGCTCGAGGCGACCCGCTATCTGAACATGGATCATCTGCGCGAGCACAAGAAGGAGAGCCTGAGGGCCTTGGCCGCCTGAGCACCGTCATGTGTCCGCCGCTCCGCTAAACACGGGGGCTGCGCGACGGACACCCCGACGTCACCGCGATGCCACGCCATTTTTGCAGAACTTGACGCACACAACTGCCGCGCATAAGTCCTGTTGTAACGCGAGCCGGCCGAACCTGCACCATAGCGGGTCACTTGCCGCCATCTCCGCAATTCGCACTGTTAGCCAACGGTAAACTATAGCCGGCTTTCGTCCGCGTGGGATGCGGGCCTTTTGGTCGTCTTGCTGCCTTCCATGCCCGCCGATCAGCCAACGAACCCCTTCTTTTGGAGGACAATAGAGCGCTGACCGAAAATGAACTGAACTTTTTAGCCATTCATTCACATATGCGTGCTTTCTAATCTATGTCATGACCTTCAGTTGCCTCACCCGAATTCGGCTTATGGCGGACGGTATATGCCGGGGCACGGGCGCAAATGTTGCGACGATCTTCGCCCTGACCTTGCCGATTGTTGTCGGCGCAGCAGGCTTCGGTGTCGAGACCTCCTATTGGTACTACAACAGCCTGAGATTGCAGGCGACGGCCGATGCCGCCGCTTATGCCGGCGCGCTTGAACAGATCTCGGGTTCCGACAAGCCGACCATCGTCGCGGCCGCGACCCAGTCGGCAGCGACGAACGGGCTGGGTTCGGGCACGATCATCGTCAATACGCCGCCGGCGTCCGGACCGAATACGGCGAAGAAAGCGGTCGAGGTGATCGTCGGCCAGAAGCTCGACCGGATGTTCACCTTGATCTTCACGCAGGCCCAGGTTCCCGAACAGGCGAGGGCGGTGGCCCTCATCACCGACGCCTCCTCGGCCTGCATGCTCGCGCTCGATCCATCCGCTTCGCAGGCGGTGCTGTTTTCCGGCAGCACCACCGTGAAGCTCATCGGCTGCTCCGTCATGTCCAACTCGATCGCCTCGGATGCCATCAAGCTTCAAGGCTCGGCGGGCCTCCAGGCTGATTGTCTGCTATCGGCGGGCGGCGTCTCCCTCAGCAACCCCGTCACGACCGTTTGCGCGGCTCCGATCACCCAGACACTGCCTGCCGCCGATCCATTTGCCGGGTTGCCAGCTCCGACATCCTCAACTCCTTGCCAGAACGCCAACAAGGCGACGCTCAGTCCAGGCACCTATTGCGGCGGCATGAACCTAAAGGGCAATGTCACGCTCTCGCCGGGCGTTTATGTCGTCCAGGGCAATTTCAAGATAAATGCCAACGCGGCCATCACCGGCAGCGGGGTGACCATCTTCATGTCGGGCAGTTCGACGGTCAGCATGAATGGCAATGCCTCCGTGCAGCTCAGCGCGCCGGCTTCGGGGACTTATTCAGGCGTTCTGTTCTACGGCGACAGGACCGGTATCAGCGCATCCAGCACATTCAACGGCACAGCGGACTCGCTGCTGACCGGAGCCATCTACTTTCCCAAACAGCAAGTAAACTATCTTGGCAATTTCTCGGGCAATGGCGGCTGCACCCGGGTCGTGGCCAATACGATCCAATGGTCCGGTAACTCAACCATCAATCAGGATTGCTCGAGCCTCGGAGTGCCCAACATTCCAGCCGCGCGGTCCGTTGCACTGGCCGAGTAGCTTCGTGGAGCGCCGATCGATGCCGATCCTTGGCGATGAAGCGGGCGTTGCGGCGGTCGAGTTCGCGCTGGTCCTGCCCATCCTATGCCTGGTGCTGCTTGGTATTCTGGACGGCTGGTCCTACGTGACGAGTTCGCTGTCGATGCGCGCCGGCGTGAAGACCGCCGCTAATCTGGTCATGAGCGGATCGACCGATGACGCGGTGACCAAGGCCGTTGCCATTGCGAGCTGGGAGAATCGGCCGGAGGACGGCCAGGTCACACTCAGCCGGATATACATGTGCGGGACGACCGTGGTCGACGCTTCCATCATGTGCAGTGGGCCGAAGGTGCCATCGATCTATGTCCAGATCCAGGCATCGGCCACCTGGGTGCCGCCCATCGCCTTCGGTGCCTTTTCCGGTTCCAGTATCATCGGCCATCAGGAGATGATCCGTGTCCGCTAGGGCAAGCGCGTTCAGGCGGGATCGATCGGGCGGGGCCGGGTTGGAGTTCGCGCTGATCGCGCCTTTCCTCGTCATGCTGCTGTTCGGGATCTTCGCCTTCGGCTGGTCGATGCATTCCGTGTCCAGCGTTCGCTATGTGTTGGAGACATCATCACGCTCGCTGCAGCTTAAGAGCACGCTGACCCAGGCCGACATCCAATCGATCGCCACGCAGAAACTGCAGGTCCTGGGTTTTAAGGGTGTGAACGTCACGATCGCTATCGATCCGGCGAGCGGTGGCTTCCGCATGGCGCATCTGACCGCCACCTATGCCTTCGTCATCGACTTCCCTTACTTCAGCAACTTCCCGGTCAACTACGCGACAACCGTTACTGTGCCGCTGGTCGGGAGTTAGGCTCTGGAGTCCGGGCTTTTGACGGTCAAGTGACGCAAGCCTGGCACTCCGGCCGGCTTTCGACGACATAGGGCTATCTTATATATTCATTAATGCTAATATAAATCTGACGCTACGTCATGTCGGGTATTTCTCGGAGTGTGCACTGTGGGGGTTCCAATGAGAGTGGCTATATTTTGTGCGGCTATCGTGCTCGCTGCAACCGGTGTCGCTGTTGCGAAGGAGAAGAAGGTGGCAGTCAGTGACGCCGCCGCCTTGTGTTCCACCAACCCCGCAAGCAAGAAGCCCGTTCCAAATCTGGACTGCAGTATGACCGGAACTGCCAAACCGGAAGACAGCGGCGCAAAGGCAGAGCCGCGCCTCGGATACAACTCGAATCCGTGGATTGTAACTGGCTTTTGACTTTGCGTTGGAGGACGCCAAGTTGAAGCGTTGAAGGGGAGCAGCCTTAACCGGCGGGCGCCCGTTCGGCCGCTGTCGGGAAGGAGTGGGCACAGATGGCCGCCTATCTGATCGCGGATGTAGACATAAAAGACGCTGCCGTGTTCGAGGAATACCGGCGGGATGTGCCTGCCACCGAAGCGCGTTACGGTGGGCGATACCTGGGTCGTGGCGGTGCGACCAAGGTTTTGGAAGGTGATTGGCAGCCCCACCGTTTGGTTATCATCGAATTCCCCGATATGGCGTCATTGATGGGCTGGTACAATTCACCGGAATACGCCCGCCTTATCGAAATTCGCAAGCGTTGCGCCAGCACCAGGATCATTGCGCTTGAGGGGATCGCAACACCCACTGCCTGACCGTGGTGGCGCTGCCACTTCTCCCGACCTTTCTCTTAGAACTTGAAGCCAAGGATGCTTTGGCCGTGCCATGTCGCTGAAAAACCCGCCACGGGAGCGACCTGTGGCGGGCTTTTGGAGCGGCTACATCCCTGAGGAATCGACCACTTGTAGTAGTATTGTGAACTGTGTGACCGCGTTAGCCTATGGGGTGATCGCGGAAGATCGGGCCGCGACATGGCCAACGAAATTGGTCAAAGGAGGTTGGTTTTCCACCAAGTGCTTGAGTATCTGGTACGCCCAAGGGGAATCGAACCCCTGTTACCGCCGTGAAAGGGCGGTGTCCTAACCGCTAGACGATGGGCGCGCTCAGACGAAGCGGCTTATACTGGCGTTGCGCGCAACCGGCAACCCGTCAGGTGCCACCTTGGACAACTTTTTTCGAGCCTGCCAAATCAGCGATTTCGCGAGGGTTGGCAGGCTTCGATGATCAGCGGTGATGCCCATCGCTTCGTCATCCACGGGCGGAGCAAATCGCTTCACTTCTGCCTCGCTCTGAGATGACGAAATTGGGAAAGATTCGGCCAATCCCGAATGTCTTAGAATGGTCCAACGGAACGATCTTGGCTGCTAACAGGCCTCGGACCGTCCGCGCCGCTAGCCGTCGCCACCGCCGCTGCGCCGACGGCAACGCCAGTTCCAGTCGCGCTCGGGGCCGACATCGACGTGAACCGATTCTGTGTGGCAGTAAGTGCCGACACCGCCGCGACCGGGCATGGTTCTGATGTAGCTCGCCAGATCCCATTTCGAAACACCGGGGACCTGGATGTCGGCGGCGGCGCAATACATGTGCAGCGAATTCTTGGCGCCGTTGGCGCGGCGGTTGCGGGCTGGGTCGCGATAGCCTGACGTCACCGTCATCTTGCGACCGTAGTGGCCTTCGATCGTCTTCAGCACGCGGACCAGCGACGGCTTCAAGCAGGCCACATCGACGCTCTCGTTCTGCTTGAGCAGCCCGTTGGGCGCCAGCCTGGCCATGCCTGCGGCGGATGCAACCTGATAGGAGCCGCCGATTGGCCCCTCGTCCTCGTTGAGGTCGACGTCGCTTTCGTCGTCGAGGCCGGACTTGCGCTTGATTTCGAACAGGGCTGTCTGGCGCACGCCGGGCAGGGCGTCGCTGCCGGTGATGTGGCCGGTGTCGCCACCGGTCGAAGCCAGTTGCACCGGCTTTTCCGCGGAATTGGCGGAGGCGAGCGTTATGATCGGCTTTGCCGCTGCTGGTGCCGGTTTCGCCTGAACTGCTGGCTGCTCGCCCGACCGGGTGTTGATGAGGGGTGCGGATGTCGCCGAGGCAGGTGTGGCGCCAAACATCGAGGCTAGGAAGCCTCTCTTCTTCGGTGCGTCGGCTTGCGGCATCTCGCCAGCCGTCACATAGACCGGATTGTTCATTGCAGGTGCGGCTGTCGGCTTCGGCGTGTTCACGCCGGCATCGGCGGCAGCGATCTTTTCGGCGACCGCGTCGCTCTGCAGCGCTGTCTGTGCCTGCTGCTGCAAGGACTGAGGCGTTTGTCCGACAATCGTCTCGGCGCCGGCCGGCGTGGTCAGCGGAAAGGCGGCTGGGGGCTTGGCAATCGGGACATAGGCGACCTTCTCGGGGAGCGCCGTATCGCTCGCCGTCATCACGGTCGTCTGCTCGGTCGTGACCTCAGACGAATCGGCGACGGTGGTCGGCGCAGCGCCTGAGGCGGCATTTATGTCCGATGCAGTGGCGTTGTAGCCGGGCATTCCAACCGACATTGTCGGGTCACCGGCCGAAGTGCAGGAGGCCAGAAGTAAGGAGCACAGCGCTGCCACGATGGCGCGACGTTCTCCCTTTGCGAGGCTCCATCCTGCTGATTTCAAAGCCAAATTCCCCCTCGATGCCCGGTCGGTATGTCCTTGGTGCAGCACCGATACGCCGCGTCAAGGTGACCTTTGTCTCCGATCCGGAAACGAGACCTGTGTCAAATCCGCAAGCCTGAAAGTATTTTTGCGGTGATTGCCGAATTACGGCTGCTTGATGGTTGACGACACCATTTCGCCCGCTTTTACCGGTGCGTCAACTCACCAGACATTACAGTCCGTTACACACGCACCTTCACATAGGTACCGGGAGCATCCCCCAAGGTTTTCATATGCTTGCCGGGTTTGCGGGCAGGCACACGGGTGTTGTCCTTTGCCTCTATCCAGTCTTGCCAGTGCGGCCACCAGGACCCTGGATGGTCGGTGGCCTTGGCTATCCACTGGCCGAAGTCGCCCGTCGGTGCCCCCCCGGTCCAGTACTGGTACTTGTTGGATGCCGGCGGATTGACGACGCCTGCGATATGGCCCGAACCCGCCATGACGTACTCGACCTTGCCGCCGAAATATTTCGAGCCGAGGAACACCGAAAGTGCCGGCGCGATGTGATCTTCCTTGGAGGCGAGGTTGTAGACCGGGATGGTGATGTCTCCGAGCGAAATCGTGTGACCCGCCAGTTCCATCATGCCTTGCGAGAGGTTGTTCTCGAGATAGCAGTTGCGCAGGTAGAAGGAGTGATTGGCCGCGCCCATGCGGGTCGAATCGGCATTCCAGTAGAGCAGGTCGAAGGGCAGGGGATCCTTGCCGCGCATGTAGTTGTTGACGACATAGGGCCAGATCAGGTCGCCGGACCGCAGCATGTTGAAGGCGGTCGCCATCTTGGTGCCGTCGAGATAGCCTTTTTCGCTCATCGACTTTTCCACCGCCGCGACCTGCTCTTCGTCGACGAAGACTTTCAGGTCGCCGGCATGGGTGAAGTCGACCTGCGTGGTGAAGAAGGTCGCCGACTTGATGCGGTCGTCGCCCTCGCGCGCCATCAGCGCCAGTGCCGCCGCCAGAAGCGTACCGCCGACGCAATAGCCGATCGCATTGACGTCGCGTTCGCCAGTGGCCTTCTCGACGGTGTCGAGGCCATATTGCAGTCCCTCGCGGATGTAGGCCTCCCAGCCCTTGGTGCCGTGGCGCTCGTCCGGGTTGATCCAGGAGATGACGAAGACGGTATGGCCCTGTTCGATCGCCCAGCGGATGAAGGATTTCTGCGGGTTCAGATCGAGGATGTAGAATTTGTTGATCCATGGCGGGCAAATCAGCAGCGGTCGCTTGAGCACCGTCTCGGTCGCCGGATCGTACTGGATGATCTCGGCGACATCGCTGCGGCCAACCACCTTGCCGGGAGTGGTGGCGATGTTCCTGCCGATCTCGAAGGGTGAGTAGTCGGCTTGGCGCAGCTTCAGGTCGCCTTTGCCGGCGGCGATGTCCTCGGCCAGCATCTTCATGCCGCGCACCAGGTTCTCGCCGTTCGAGGCGATGGTTTCGCGAAACAGTTCCGGATTGGTCAGGATGAAATTCGACGGCGAGATGGCGTTGGACACCTGCTTGACGTAGAAACCGGCCTTGTGGCGGGTGTGCTCGTCCAGACCTTCGGCGTGCTCGACCAGGTCGACCGCCCAGCGCGAGGTGACGAGATAGGCCTGCTTGAGGAAATCGAAGAAGGCGTTGCGGCCCCATTCCGGGTCGAGGAAGCGCTTGTCGCCGCGCTCCGGCTTGACGGCGTCTTCGGTTTCTTCCGCGGCGTTGCTGGTGCGCTGAATGGCGTTGGCCCAGACAGTCATGTAGCCGGAGAACAACCGCGTCTGCGCTTCCAGCGCGCGCTGCGGATCGGACAGCCAGTATTCGCTGAGCTTGGAAAAGGTCTTCACCATGTCGACGACCGGCTCGGCGACGTGATCGCGCACCTCGCCTTTTTCGCGCGGCTCGGCCCAGGCGGAAGCGGCCTTGCCGGCCTGCTCGATCATGCGCGCCATGTTCAGGGCGAAGCGTTCCGGGTCCTTCACCAGATATTGCTCGACGGTCGAAGGCTCGTCATCTTCCGCTTTGCCCGAATCGGGTGTTTTGGACATGGTTGGCGGGGTTCCTCCCGAGGCCTTTTCTTGACATATTAACATGGGACATCCGACCGGGTCCAATCTCGCTCTAGCTCGGCTGCCAAGGAAACAATATGACGATTAATATTGGCGAGACTGTTTTTTTCGGCGCCGGACGTTTTTGCCGCATCGGTGCGGCGATCGTCCTCATGGGGATTGCCGGGTGTTCGAGCACCAACACCAGCGGCCCGACGCCGATTGCCGTGGATGCGGGACCGAAGGATACCGGTACTTTTCCGAACCTCAACATCAAGCCGCAAGTGGCGGCGCCGCAGTTCACCGAAGCCGAGAAGAACGCCAAGCTTGCCCAATTGAAGGCCGATGAGAATTCGCAGGCGGCAAAAGGCGGCGGTCCGCAGGTCGCCAATCAGGCGGCGCTTACGGATCTGGCCAAGAAGCACGGTGACGAAACGCTGAAGCAGATCGAAGCCAAATGCGACCCCGCCCTCGACCCTACCTGCAAATAAGTATATAGCGCGCGCCCAATACCTTAGATATCTGGGCCCCCTTTGCTGTCTGGAACTGCCATGGAAGAATTTCACAAGGTTCGCCGGCTTCCGCCTTACGTCTTCGAGCAGGTCAACCGGCTCAAGGCCAGCGCCCGTTCGCGCGGCGCCGACATCATCGACCTCGGCATGGGCAATCCGGACCTGCCGACGCCCAAGGCCATCGTCGACAAACTGTGCGAGGTCGTGCGCGATCCGCGTACGCACCGCTATTCCTCGTCACGAGGCATTCCTGGCCTGCGCCGGGCCCAGGCCAGCTACTATGCCCGCCGCTTCGGTGTGAAGCTCAACCCCGACACGCAAGTGGTGGCCACGCTCGGCTCGAAGGAGGGCTTCGCCAATATGGCGCAGGCGATCACCGCGCCGGGCGACGTAATCCTGTGCCCGAACCCGACCTATCCGATCCATGCCTTCGGCTTCATCATGTCGGGCGGCGTCATCCGCTCGTTGCAGGTGGAGCCCGACGACGGCTTCATCCCGGCGCTCGAGCGCGGTGTCAAGCATTCGATCCCGAAGCCGCTGGCGCTGATCCTCAACTATCCATCGAACCCGACGGCGCTGGTCGCTTCGCTCGATTTCTATAAGGATGTGGTGGCGTTCGCGAAGAAGAACGACATCATCATCCTGTCCGATCTTGCCTATTCGGAGATTTATTTCGATGGCAATCCGCCGCCTTCGGTGCTGCAGGTGCCGGGCGCGATCGACGTCTGCGTCGAATTCACCTCAATGTCGAAGACCTTTTCCATGCCGGGCTGGCGCATGGGTTTTGCGGTCGGCAACGAGAGGCTGATCTCGGCGCTGACCAGGGTGAAATCCTATCTCGACTACGGCGCCTTCACGCCGATCCAGGTGGCGGCGGCACACGCGCTCAACGGCGACGGCGCCGACATCGCCGAAGTGCGCGACATCTACCACAAGCGCCGCGACGTGATGGTCGATGCCTTCGGCCGCGCCGGCTGGACCATTCCGGCACCGGCGGCATCGATGTTCGCCTGGGCACCGATTCCGGAGCCGTTCCGGCATCTCGGCTCGCTTGAATTCTCCAAGCTGCTCATCGAACATGCCGACGTGGCGGTGGCGCCAGGTGTCGGCTTCGGCGAACATGGCGACGATCACGTACGCATTGCGCTGGTCGAGAACGAGCACCGGATCCGCCAGGCGGCGCGCAACATCAAGCGCTTCCTGGCGACCAGCGCCAAGCAGCCCAACAATGTCGTGCCGCTCTCCGCTCATCGGTAAGCTTGCCGCAGACAATTTCGATCTGACTTGAGGGACGTCGCCGGACATGGCTGAAGCATTGCGTGTTGGAATTGCCGGTCTCGGCACCGTCGGCGCGTCGGTGGCGCGCGTACTGCGCGACAAAGCGGCGGAACTGACCCGGCAGTGCGGGCGCGATATCGTCGTCACCGCGGTCTCGGCGCGCGACCAGAAGCGCGATCGCGGCGTCGATGTCAGTGCCGCAAAATGGTTCGACGATCCGGTCAAGATGGCCCAGACCGCCGAAATCGACGTGTTCGTCGAACTGATCGGCGGCGACGAGGGGCCGGCGCGCTTGTCGGTGAAAGCAGCGCTCGAAGCCGGTCGTCACGTCGTCACCGCCAACAAGGCGCTGCTTGCCAAGCATGGCGTGGCGCTGGCCGAGATCGCCGAGAAGCGCGGCGTGCTGCTCAACTACGAGGCGGCAGTGGCGGGCGGCATCCCCGTCATCAAGACGATGCGCGAGGCGATGGCCGGCAATTCGGTCACCCGCGTCTTCGGCATTCTCAACGGCACCTGCAACTATATCCTGACCCGCATGGAGGCCGAGGGCATCTCGTTCGATGCCTGCCTGAAGGACGCACAGCGGCTGGGCTATGCCGAGGCCGATCCGACTTTCGACATCGAGGGCCACGACACCGCGCACAAGCTGTCGATCCTGACCAGCCTTGCCTTCGGCACCAGGATCGCCGCCAACGACATCTACATGGAGGGCATTTCCAACATCTCCCAGGCCGACATCCGCGCGGCGGGCGATCTCGGTTACCGGATCAAGCTGCTGGGCGTCGCCCAGCGCACCGACAGCGGCATCGAGCAGCGCGTGCACCCGACCATGGTGCCGACCGCCTCGGTCATCGCGCAGGTTCATGGCGTTACCAATGCGGTGGCGATCGAGACCGACATTTTGGGCGAGCTGCTGCTGTCCGGCCCCGGTGCTGGCGGCAACGCCACCGCATCGGCTGTGATCGGCGACATCGCCGACATCGCCAAGAGCCGGCCCGGTTTCCAGCACGGTCCGGTCTTCGGCCAGCCAGCAAAGGAATTGAAACCCTACAAGAAGGCGCAGATGCGCAGCCATGCCGGCGGCTACTTCATCCGGCTGACCGTGCATGATCGTATCGGTGTGTTTGCGGCAATTGCCAAGCGCATGGCCGACAGCGATATTTCGCTGGAATCGATCGTCCAGCACGCAGTCAACGGCGAAGCGGCGGCGCAAAAGACGGTGATCCTCGTTACCCACGAGACGACCGAGGCTGCCGTACGCAAGGCCGTCGACGGCATCACCAAGGACGGCCATCTGACCGACAAGCCGCAGGTCATCCGCATCGAGCGGGCAGGGTAGTTTTCCGCCCGATAGCCGCGCGGGCTCAAGAATCCCGCCGGCATCTTCGCGTCGGTTGATGGCAAGTTGCCACGATCCACCGGAACGAATTCGCGTCGCCGCCGTTCTCTTGGTCAGCAACCAGAGGGAGCCGCTTCATGGCCGATACCAACAAATCCGATACCCCTGATATCGACGACATCCAGAAGACGCTGGAAAAACAGATTGCCGAACTGCGCAAGGAGATCACCAAGATCAACAAGAGCATTTCGGCGCGCGGTGCGGAAATGCTGGACGCTAGCGAGCAGGCATCTGACTTCTACGACACGGCCGCGACCCGCGCGTCGCGAACCGCTCAGCAGTTACGCACGCAGGCCCACGCGGTCTCCGAAGTCGCGCGCGAAAATCCCGGGACGACGACAGCGGTGGTCGGCGTGATCGGTTTGCTCGGCTTTATGGCCGGTTTCGCCATTGGTCAGTCGACGAACGATACGTCGCGCCGCTGGTATTGACCGCGGCGCGATAAGGCCGGGTTTGCCGGCTCATTTCCCTGTTTCAGCAGATCATTTTTAAGGAGGGCACTATGGCTTCATCCGCCTTGATCAGCATCCTGATCACATTCCTCGTCATCATACTCGTTCTCTATCTGGTTCAGCGCCTGCCGCTCGACGCCCGGACGAGACAGATCGCGCAGATCATCGTCATCATCATCGGCATCATTTCGCTGCTCAAATATCTCGCGGTTTTCTAGGTCGCTAAGGGCGCCGATTTTCACTTTTTCAACCCGGTCCGGTCCACTGCGACCGGGCTGATTTCGTTTCGGAATGCTGTTTAATCGATTGATATTGCTGGTTATTCGATAAAATCTTCTGCAGGTCTTGCCGTTGTCATGCTCGTTTGACAAAACAGGCCGCCTCCGGCGGGAGGCCGCATTGCCAACGAGGAAATCACCAGATGAATGTGGCCCAGAATATCGTTCCCGGTCTTGATCGGATACTCACCATGGAGCTGGTGCGTGTCACCGAACGGGCCGCCGTCGCGGCCGCCAGGCTGCGCGGGCGCGGGGACGAAATGGCGGCCGACCAGGTCGCCGTGGATGCCATGCGCCAGGAACTCAACCGGCTCGCCATCAAGGGTACGGTGGTAATCGGCGAGGGCGAACGCGACGAGGCGCCGATGCTCTATATCGGCGAGGAAGTCGGCTCGGGCAAAGGTCCTGCCGTCGATATCGCGCTCGATCCGCTGGAAGGCACGACGATCTGCGCCAAGAACCTGCCCAATGCGCTCGCCGTCATCGCCATCGCCGAGAAAGGCAGCCTGCTGTTCGCGCCCGATGTCTACATGGACAAGATCGCCATCGGTCCGGGCTATGCCGACGGCGTCATCGACATCGATGCCACGCCGGCCGAAAACATGGCGAGCCTCGCCCGCGCCAAGGGCGTCGCCGTCTCGGACATTACCGCCTGCATCCTCGACCGGCCACGCCATACCAAGCTGATCGAGGCTGTGCGCGCCACGGGTGCTGCGATCCGGCTGATCGGCGACGGCGATGTGGCAGGCGTCATCCACACCACCGATCCCGAGGAAACCGGCATCGACATCTACCTCGGCACTGGCGGCGCGCCGGAGGGCGTTCTGGCCGCGGCGGCGTTGCGCTGTACCGGCGGCCAGATGCAGGGCCGGCTGATCCTCGACACGCCGGAAAAGGTCGCTCGCGCCGCGAAGATGGGCATTTCCAATCCAAAGCGGGTCTATCGGGCCGAAGACATGGCGCGCGGCGACGTGCTGTTCGCGGCCACCGGCGTCACCGACGGCAACATGCTGGCAGGCGTCAAGTTCGGCCAAAACTATATCACCACCCACACGATCGTGCTGCGCTCGTCGTCGCGGACGGTGCGCGAGATCAAGGCCCGCCATCAGGACCTGGATAAGTTCTGACGCTCGCTTGCGAAGCCACCTTGCAATTGTTAGCCATTCAGGGGCATCCGATGCTGACTGCAAGGATTTGACGATGAAACCATTCGACTGGCACGCGGATCCGATTTCGCGCGCCACCGCGATCACGAAGTCTTATCGCAACACCCAGAACGTACGCCGCTTTCTCACCCGGGAATGCGGCGATGCGTTCAGGTTCGACCGACCTTTCATGGCCTGGCTCAAGGACGGTGCGGAAAAGACGATGGGCGAGGCGGTCGACGAGTGGCTGCGTCGTCAGGCTGAAAAGCGGAAAGCGTAGTTTTCTTGAAATCTCCCGGGACGGCGCATCACCGCGAACCGCTTGGCTTTGCCAGCCTCTGGCCTAAAGCGCGTTGCGTTCACGCGACGCGCTTTAGGTTGTTGTTTATGCAGGTCGTCGTCCCAAAACCGCTGCACACTTTTGGGCGACATGCACTATCCTGCGGCCAACCATGAGTCGGCAAACAGTATGACCGGCGAAAAACGCCTCTTCCTCGATGTCAGGCAGTCGGTATCAGGCGTTTCCTGGGAACACCGGCTGACCGAGCGCCAGGACATGACCGCGCTTGCCATCGCGCAAGGCCACGGCGTGCCCGACATCGTCGCGCGCGTGCTTGCCGGTCGCGGAGTCACCGCCGAGCAGACCGAGCGATTTCTCGATCCGACGATCCGCGACCTTCTGCCGAATCCGGCATCGCTGACCGACATGGACAGGGCCGCGGCGCGCATCGCCGCCGCGGTGATGGCCAGGGAAAAGGTGGCGATCTTCGGCGACTATGATGTCGACGGCGCCGCCTCGTCAGCCTTGCTGAAACGGTTCCTCACGCATTTCTCCGTGCCGTCGGAAATCTACATCCCGGATCGCATTTTCGAGGGCTATGGTCCCAATCCAGACGCTATGCGTGAACTGGTTTCGCGTGGCGCAACACTGATCGTCACCGTCGATTGCGGCACCAACAGCGCCGTTTCCATCGATGCCGCCAATGAGGCTGGGGCCGATGTCGTGGTGCTCGACCACCATCAGGTCGGCGGCGCCTTGCCGGCGGCAATCGCTGTCGTCAATCCCAATCGCGACGACGATCTTTCCGGGCAGGGCCATCTCTGTGCTGCCGGCGTGGTCTTCCTCGCGCTTGTGCAGACAGCCAAGATCCTGCGTGGCCGCATGGCCGATGCCACGCCGCCGGACCTGCTTTCGCTGCTCGATCTCGTCGCCCTTGCCACCGTCTGTGACGTGGTGCCGCTGACCGGCATCAACCGCGCTTTCGTCGTCAAGGGGCTGCAGATGGCGCGTCAGCAGAAGAACGAAGGGCTTGCCGCGCTGGCACGGGTCTCGCGTATCGGCGAGCCGATCAGCCCCTTCCATCTGGCCTACCTGATCGGCCCGCGCATCAATGCCGGCGGACGCATCGGCGATGCCGCACTCGGCAGCAGGCTGCTTGCGACCGACCACCCGGTCGAGGCGCGCACCATTGCCGAAACGCTCGACCGGCTCAACCAGGAACGGCAGCTGATGGAGCAGGAGATGCTCGCGGCGGCGCGCGCCGAAGCCGATGCCGAACTTGCCGGCGGCAATGGCCCCGCCATCGTCGTCACCGCCAGCAACAACTGGCATCCTGGCATTGTCGGCCTGCTGGCCTCGCGATTGAAGGATCATGCGCGCCGGCCCGCCTTCGCCATTGCCTTCAATGCCAACGGCACCGGCACCGGCTCGGGCCGCTCGGTATCGGGTTTCGACCTCGGCCGGCTGGTGCGCGAGGCGGCCAATGCCGGGCTGATCGTCAAGGGCGGCGGCCACGGCATGGCGGCGGGCATCACCGTGGAGCGGGCGAAGCTCGGCGAGCTCAGGGCGTTTTTCGAAGAGCGGGCGGCGGCCGATGTGTTTCGCTTGCAAGGGGAGGAAAGCCTGGCGATCGACGGAGCGCTTGCCGCCGAAGGCGCGACGCTCGGCCTGCTCGACGCGCTGGAAAAGGCCGGACCGTTCGGTGCCGGACATGCGGCACCCGTTTTCGCTCTGCCGCGTCATCGGCTGGCCGATGCGCGGTCGGTCGGCACCAACCACATCCGCGTCGAGCTGCAATCGGAAAGCGGCGGCCGTATCCAGGCGATCGCCTTTCGCGCCGTCGATACCGCACTCGGCGAATTCCTGTTCAAGAACCGCGGCAAGACAATCCACGTCGCCGGTTCGTTGTCGGGCAACCATTGGAACGGCAACCGCACCGTTCAGTTTCGCATCACCGATGCGGCGCGCGCGTAGTTGCCTGAGGTCAGCTCAACTGGCCGGTGCGTAGCGCGTCAGCGTCACGCCCTGGGCAAGACTTTCCGCGCCGAGTGGCTTCAGCGTCAGGGATAGGCCAGAACGAAAATACGGCTTGCCGCCGCCTAGCACGACCGGGTGCATGTACAGCCGGTATTCGTCGATGAGACCAGCTCTTGCCAGAGTGGCGGCAAGATCGGCGCCGCCTAGGATGATGAGGCCATCCGTCTGCGATTTGAGAGATCTTACCGTGGTCAGGGCATCGCCATTCACCAGCCGGGCATTGTGCCCGACGTGGCCAAGTGTGGTTGAGAACACGATCTTCGGTGTCTCTCGCCATGCACGGGCAAAATCCCGTTCGACCTCTGTGGCGCCGGTCTCGCGATCCGGACTGTCCCAGAAGCGCATTACCTCATACATCCGCCGTCCGGCGAGAACGACAGAGGTCTGTTTCATCATTTCATTGAAGTGTTGGTGCAGTCCTGTCTCGGGTACGGGCAAGCCAATTTCCCCATCCGGCCCGGCGATATAGCCGTCCAAGGATGTCAGCATGGAATAGACTATTCTGGCCATCTGCGCCTCCGTTCGATCCTTACCAGACGACCATAACCAATTGCGTTTTGCAATCGGTTAGTCGCGAGATGAACGCAGACGGTGCGGGTCTCATCGCTGTGACGGGAACCGACCAATTTTTGGTGAATGGCAGCCAGGCCTAGGCGAGAACGGACTGCAGCCGGGTCAGTTCGCCGATCTGCGCCATCGTTGCCTGATAGCCGAGGTTGATCGCCTCGTCGGCGCGGTGGAACTCGGTCAGGCCGATATGGCTGAGCTTTGGCTGCAGCGACATGTCTGGTGGATCGCCGGCAAGCCTGGCGCGCGAAATGCGATCCTGGATGATGTTGAAGGCCTCGACCATAACGCCGGTGATGCCGAGCCGGGTCTGATGCGACCGGTGCTCGGCGTCGATCTGGCCGGGCCTCGGCGCATCCTTTTCGATGACCAGCTCGCCGGCGCTGTGTTTTATCACCGCAGCGCGCCCGAACAGGTCGTAGTGAAGATTGACCGCCACAACGAGTGGCTGCTCATAGGCGCGGCAGACCGAAACCGGAACCGGGTTGACCAGCGCACCGTCGACCAGCACGCGGCCGTTGCAATCCACCGGCTCGAACACGCCGGGCAGCGCATAGGAGGCGCGCATGGCGGTGATCAATGAGCCGCTCGACAGCCAGATTTCATGGCCGGTACGGATTTCGGACGTGACTGCGACGAACGGCTTGGCCAGGTCCTCGAAACGAATGCCGGCCATGTGCTCGCGCAGCCGGGCGTCGAGCTTCATGCCGCCGAACAGGCCGCTGCCGCGCAGGTTGAGATCGAGCAGGCCGAAGATGCGTCGCTTGGTCAGGCTGCGCGCGAATTCTTCCAGTTCGTCCAGTTTGCCCGCGAGATAGCAGCCGCCGACCAGCGCGCCGATCGAGGTGCCGGCGATCATCGACACTTCGATGCCGGCTTCGTCGAGCGCGCGCAGCACGCCGATATGCGCCCAGCCGCGGGCGCAACCTCCACCCAAGGCGAGCGAAATGCCGGTTTTCCTTGGTGTTTCCGATGCGCCGCCGGACGAAGACAGGCCGTTGGCCTCCCTGACATCTGGTCTGTTACGCAATGACGCCCACTCGAGCATCATGATCTCCCTTGTCCCATGGCCAATATACAGGCGGGCCGTATCGAAATGATGAATCTGTGTCGCTGGTGTCAGGCAGAAGGTTCAAGCTGATGACTTCCGATACGTGTTTTCTGCATCGAACAGCGGCTTGCTGCCGTCGTCGGCAAGCGTCCCCTTGCCGTCGATCAGCCCCACCGTCCGATAAAAGCATGAACGCCGGCCGGTGTGACAGGTTGCGTCGTGGCCCAACACTTTGACGCGCAACCATATGGCGTCCTGGTCACAATCCGTGAGCATGTCGACGACATGCTGGAAATTGCCTGACGTTTCGCCTTTTTTCCACAGCGCGCTGCGCGAACGCGACCAGTAGTGGGCGATGCCTGTTTCCAGCGTCAGCGCCAGCGCTTGCGCATTCATGTGCGCAACCATCAACAGCATGCCGTCTTCGGCATCGGTGACGACGACGGTGACGAGGCCGGCTGCGTCGAAGCGCGGTGAAAACACCGCGCCTTCCTCCAACGCTTTCTTGTCTGACGGAGCTTTTGGAAATTCCAGTGCCGACATCGCCGGTCCTTGTTCTTAGTGGCCGGCGAGGGCCATTCAGACCCCGCCGCCGCGCACCATGGTGACGAAACGAACCTGCTCTTCGGGCGTATCCTTGAAGACACCGGTGAAGGTCGAGGTCAGCGTTGTGGAACCCTGCTTGCGGATGCCGCGCATGGCCATGCACATGTGCTCGGCCTCGATCATCACGGCGACGCCGCGCGGATTGAGCACATCCTGGATGACGCCGGCGATCTGGGCCGTCAGGGCCTCCTGCGTCTGCAGGCGATGGGCGAAGATATCGACCACGCGTGCGATCTTGGACAGGCCGACGACCTTGCCGTCCGGCAGATAGCCGACATGCGCCTTGCCGATGATCGGCACCATGTGGTGCTCGCAATGCGAATGGAATGTGATGTCCTTGACGATGACCAGGTCGTCGTAGCCGGCGACCTCCTCGAAGGTGCGGCCGAGTTCGTCGGCCGGGCACATATCGTAGCCGCCGAACATTTCGCGAAAGGCCTTGGCCACGCGCTTGGGCGTGTCGGCCAGCCCTTCGCGGTCTGGATTGTCGCCGGTCCAGCGCAAAAGCGTGCGCACTGCGGCCTCGACCTCGGCTTCGCTCGGCCGGTCGGTAACCGGCTTCTCCATATAGGCTGATTGGGGCATGAGTTTCTTGATGACTGCATCCATAAAGGCGTCTCCCGTAGTCCCTCTCGACGGAGGAACGAGTTGAACGGACCACGACCTTTCGGTGTCGGAAACTCGCCCCGTTTCCAGCCCCGTAAGTGGCGTGAACTTCCCGGCAAGGACACTGGCTTTCGTTGTCTTGTCGATACCGGACTGCCACCATTATATATGGTCATGACGAGCGAAAGGAAGACACGACAGCGGCAATCGCTGTTCGCTTGGCGGCGATGGATTGGAAAATAATGATAAACGACGTCTACAATGCGAAAATTCTGGGTTTCGCCGGAAATATCGCCCGTATCGGCCGCCTCGATCATCCCGACGCGACCGCCAAGGCGCATTCCAAGCTGTGCGGCTCGACCGTCACCGTCGATCTCAAGATGCAGGATGGCGTGGTCACGGACTTTGCCCATGACGTGAAGGCCTGCGCGCTCGGCCAGGCGTCGTCCTCGATCATGGCGCAGCACGTCGTCGGCGCGAATGCCGAAGAACTGCGTGCGGTGCGCGATACGATGCTGAAGATGCTGAAGGAAAATGGCGCGCCGCCTGGCGGCCGCTTCGCCGACCTGAAATATCTGGAGCCGGTGCGCGACTACAAGGCCCGCCATGCCTCGACCATGCTGACCTTCGATGCGGTGGTCGACGCGATCGGCCAGATCGAGAAGAAGCGCGCCGAAGAAGCGGCCTGAGGCCCGATAGCCGACGGTTACAGCGCACGTCTGCTTTCGGCAAATTCGCTGCGTACCCACTCGGCAAACGCGGCGGCAGGCTCCGAAAGATCGCGCAAGCTTCTGGCCACCAGCCAATAGGCGCCGGATGCGACGTCGATGTCGAACGGCTTGACCAGCGTGCCGGATTTGATTTCCTCGCCGATCTGCAGGAGATCGCCCAGTGCCACGCCATGTCCGAGCAGGGCGGCCTGCTTTGAAAGCGACGCGTCCGCCAGCATCGGACCGCGCGCGGGCACGGCGTCGGCTGGCACGCCGGCCGCTTCGAACCAGCGCGCCCAGCCCTGACGGTTCTCCTCGTGCAAAAGCGTGTAGCGACCAAGGTCTATCGGCCTCTCGAGGGGAGGGCCCGAGGCAAGCAGCGCCGGCGACAGAACCGGTGAATCGACCGTCGAGGCAAGCCGCTCGGCCTGGCTGCGCGGCCAGGAGTTGGCATGCGCGCTGAAGCGCAAGGCAAGTTCTGGCTGATCGCTGCGGAACTCGATCAGCCTTGGATCGACTTCGAGAGAAATATCGATATCGGGACGCAATTGGCGAAACCGGTTGAGCCGGGGCACCAGCCACACTGAGGCAAGGGATGGTTCAACGCTGACGCGAACCACGACCTGCGCCGGCGTCTCCACCAGTTCCCCAAGCAAGGTGTCGATGGCGTCAAAACTTCTGACGAGCTGATCCAGCAGACGCCGGCCGGTGTCGGTTAGTTCGACGCGACGATGGTGACGTTCGAACAAGGGCTGGCGCAGGAAGATCTCGAGTTCGCGGATCTGCCGGCTGATCGCCGCCTGCGAGACGAAAAGCTCCTCGGCGGCCCGACTGAAGCTCAGATGCCGGCCTGCCGCCTCGAAGCTCCTCAATGCCGTCAGCGGCAGGCGTCCGCGCTTCATTCGCATAACCCAGGATTATCCGAAGTGGAAATTATACTCGTTTGAAGGCGAAGGCCAGCGGCAGTCTAATCGAGTCAAAGGAGACACAAACATGATCCAGTTGCTGAGCATCTTTGGCGATGTCATGCGGATCGCAACGTTTCAATGGCGTGACGAAAGGCAGCATGAAAAGTGCCGCGAAGAATCGGCCAGTCCTGGCCGCTGGGCGCCTTCGGCTGACAGGCAGCCGTTTCGCCGTTTCTGTCTGTGACGACGGAGGCGCGCAAGGATCGGGGATTGCGTTCTCCAATGGAAGCCCACATCTATCGGCTAGGAAATGCGATACGGAGACTGTGGTGCGCGACCAGCATGGGCATGCGCATATCGCCGGACCGCCAAAGCGCGGCCGCAACTGGCCCGGCCCGTGGCGCAAGACGCCGGGCCGTCTTCTCGGCACGTCGCTCGTGCGCCTTTACCAGCTGACGCTGTCCGGCTTCATCGGCAATTCCTGCCGGCATCTGCCGACCTGTTCCGAATACGCGCATGAGGCGATCGCCCGCCACGGCCTGTGGGCCGGCGGCTGGATGGGTTTTTTCCGCGTGCTGCGCTGCGGGCCATTCGGCACGCATGGCATCGACCGCGTGCCGGAAACCTTGGCTGAGCGCTATGTCTGGTTCACGCCATGGCGCTACTGGCGGATCGGCAGCAAGCCCGGCGAAGCGCAGGGGTGATCGAGCCGGCGGCACCGCGCGTTTACGATCCGGTAGGGTTAACGCCAGCCTGCACAAAGACTGCGCATTTGAGACAAAATCGAGACAAGAGACCTCGCTAAGCCGCTCGCGAACCCCTCTGGAGCGAGCAGAAAATGCGTAATTTCGACCGTCTTCCCTTCATCTTTGCCGGGATCCTTTTCCTGCTCGCCTGGCTGCTGGGGTTTCCGCTGCGCGCGCAATCGGCGCCGCTGAAGGACGTCCAATGCACGCTGATCGCCGATGCGGCGAGCGGCAAGACGCTCTACCAGGATGGGGTTTGCGATCAGCGGTTCAGCCCGGCGTCGACGTTCAAGGTGCCGCTGTCATTGATCGGCTATGACAGCGGAATCCTGAGCGACAAGCACACGCCGAGCTGGGACTACAAGCCGGAATTCAACGCGGTGAAGCGGGATCAGAAGACCGTCGATCCGGTAACCTGGGAGCGGGATTCGATCCTGTGGTTCTCCCGGGAAATCACCCGCCGGCTTGGGTCGCAGAGTTTTGCCGGCTACGTCTTGAAATTCGACTACGGCAACGCCGATGTTTCCGGCAACCCCGGCAAGAATAATGGCCTGACCCAGTCCTGGGTGAATTCTTCCCTGAAGATCACACCGGTCGAGCAGGTCGATTTCCTGCGCAAGCTTCTAACCCGCAAGCTGCCCGTCTCGGCCAAAGCCTATGACATGACCAACGCCATCATCCCGACATTCCAGGCCGGGGGCTGGACGGTGCAAGGCAAGACCGGCAGCACCAGGCTGGCTAGCGATGCCGACAAGATCAGGGACAAGCGCTCGCTCGGCTGGTTCGTCGGCTGGGCGAACAAGGGCGGCCGCCAGATCGTTTTTGCGCGGCTGGTGGTCGACACCAACCGCACCGATATGCCCAAGGGCCTCAAGACGCGGGCCGCGTTCCTGAAGGACTTGCCGCTGCTCATTAAATGAAGGCCTGACGCCTGAGCCGGGCTTTACGGCGGCGGAATCTGTCCATAAAAGACAGCCGCCGCCGGACGCATCCGGCTTCCATCGATGCATGTCGTAACCCCAAAACCGCCATACACTTTTGGGCGACATGCATTTTAACCACCCGCGCTCGTTTGCGGGACTGGATAGGAGATACATGATGCTGAATTCCGTTTCCCTGACATTTCCCGATGGCTCCGTCCGCGAATACGACGCGGCGATGACCGGTGCTGGCCTCGCCGAATCGATCTCGAAATCGCTCGCCAAGAAGGCCGTCGCCTACGCCATCGATGGCACCGTGCGCGACCTCAGTGATCCGCTCGGCAAGTCCGGCAAGGTCGAGATCGTCACCCGCGACGATCCGCGCGCGCTGGAACTGATCCGCCACGACACCGCACACGTGCTGGCGGAAGCCGTACAGGAACTGTGGCCGGGAACGCAGGTGACCATCGGGCCGGTGATCGAGAACGGCTTCTATTACGACTTCGCCCGCAACGAGCCGTTCACGCCAGACGACTTTCCGGTGATCGAGAAGAAGATGCGCGAGATCATCGCGCGCAACAAGCCGTTCACCAAGGACGTCTGGTCGCGCGACAAGGCAAAAAAAGTGTTTGCCGACAAGGGCGAGCGCTACAAGCTGGAGCTGATCGACGCCATTCCCGAGGATCAGGACCTCAAGATCTACGCGCAGGGCGATTGGTTCGACCTCTGTCGCGGACCGCACATGGCCTCAACCGGCCAGATCGGCAATGCCTTCAAGCTTATGAAGGTGGCCGGTGCCTATTGGCGCGGCGACTCGAACAACCCGATGCTGACGCGCATCTATGGCACGGCCTGGGCTGACCAGGCCCAGCTTGAAGCCTACCAGATGATGCTGGAGGAGGCCGAGAAGCGCGACCACAGGAAGATTGGCCGCGAGATGGACCTGTTCCATTTCCAGGAAGAGGGGCCTGGCGTCGTCTTCTGGCATGCCAAGGGCTGGAAGATGTTCCAGAACCTGGTCAATTACATGCGCCGCCGCCTCGACGAGCAGGGCTATCAGGAGGTCAACGCACCGCAGGTGCTCGACAAGAGCCTGTGGGAGACGTCAGGCCACTGGGGCTGGTATCGCGACGCCATGTTCAAGGTGACTGTCGCCGGCGACGATACCGACGACGATCGTGTCTTCGCGCTGAAGCCGATGAACTGCCCTGGTCATGTGCAGATTTTCAAGCATGGGTTGAAGTCTTATCGCGATCTGCCCGTAAAGCTTGCAGAATTTGGCAATGTGCATCGCTACGAGCCGTCGGGCGCGTTGCACGGGCTGATGCGCGTGCGCGGCTTCACGCAGGACGATGCGCATATCTTCTGCACCGAGGAGCAGTTGGCGTCGGAGTGCCTGCGCATCAACGATCTGATTCTGTCGACCTATGCCGATTTCGGTTTTGACGAGATCAGCGTCAAGCTGTCGACACGGCCGGACAAGCGCGTCGGCACCGACGAGGCGTGGGACCACGCCGAGGCGATCATGGGCAGCGTGCTGGAGACGATCAGGACGCGGTCCGGCAATCGCATCAAGACCTCGATCAATCCGGGTGAGGGCGCCTTCTACGGGCCGAAATTCGAGTATGTGCTGAAGGACGCCATCGGCCGCGAATGGCAGTGCGGCACGACGCAGGTCGATTTCAACCTGCCGGAGCGATTCGGCGCCTTCTATATCGGCTCGGATTCGGAGAAGAAGCAGCCAGTGATGGTGCACCGCGCCATCTGTGGCTCGATGGAGCGCTTCCTCGGCATCCTGATCGAGAACTATTCCGGCCATTTCCCGCTCTGGTTCGCGCCGCTGCAGGTGGTGGTGGCGACGATCACCTCGGATGCCGACGGCTATGCGACGGAGGTGGTGGCAAAGCTGAAGGCCGCCGGCCTGTTGGCGGAAGCGGATTTGCGCAACGAAAAGATCAACTACAAGGTCCGCGAACACTCGCTGGCCAAGGTTCCGGTCATCCTCGTCTGCGGCAAGCGCGAGGCGGAAGAGCAGACGGTCAACATGCGCAGGTTGGGCTCACGCGACCAGGAATCGCTTGGCCTTGACCAGGCGATCGCGAAACTGACCGAAGAGGCTGTTACACCCGACCGCAAGCGCAAACGCGCGGCCTGATCGGTATGGTTCAGACCAAAAATGGCGGTGGAGCGACCCACCGCCATTTTCATATCCTTGTCACGCCGGCCTTGTAACGAACCCCTATGCTCAAGCTGAAATCGCGCGAACGACCCTTTCCCGAGCTTTCCTATGCCAATCCGCGCCAGCCAGCGCTGACGCGCTGGTTCATTCATTCGGTCGAAGGCCTGTCGGGCCGCGACCGTTACACCGCGCTCTATGATTTCTGGCGCCGTCAGGTCGTTCCGACCGGCGAACGCGTGTTCAGCCGCATGCTCGACCTGATCGACGTGCGAGTGCGGACATCAGACCAATGGCCGCCCGCACAATTGCCGGATACGCCGCTGGTGATCGTCGCCAATCATCCGTTCGGTATTGGTGACGGCATTGCCGTGCTGTCATTGGCCGAGCAGCTCGGACGCCCATTCCGGGTGATGATCCACAAGGACCTGCTCAAGATCCGCGAGATGGAACCGTACTCGCTGCCGATCGACTTTTCCGAAACCAAGGACGCGCTGAAGAACAACATGGCCGTGCGCCACGAGGCGGTGCGGCTGCTCAAGGAAGGCGTCACCATCGTGGTGTTTCCGGCCGGTGGTGTCGCCACCGCGCCAAAAGGTTTTGGCCGGGCGCGCGACCTGCCGTGGAAGATGTTTCCGGCGCGTCTCATTCAGGAGGCAAAAGCGTCGGTCATCCCGATGCATTTTTCCGGACAGAACGGCAGGCTGTTCCATCTGGTCAGTGGGCCGATGAACATGGCCGAACGCGACGGTCGGGTAGCGAAGTTCGTCGGAAAGGCGTCGCTGACATTGCGCACGTCGCTGCTCATCCACGAATTCGCGCGGCTGTCCGGCAAGGCGATCGTCGTGCGTGTCGGCGAGGTGCTGTGCTGGAGCGAACTGGAGCCGTTGCGCGACCGCAAGGTATTGCTCGACCGCCTTTATCGCGGCGTGTTCGACCTGGCGCCAGTCGTGACGCGCCGCCGGATTCCGTTCCTGCCGGCGCGGACCAAGCTGGCTGCTTGAGGCGACAAACGGTCCGGCTTACGAGGGGTCGAGACTCGACCGTCCGTTCAGAAAATAGTATGACACTGTAACGTTGCGGTGTTATAAGGAGGCAAGGAACGAACTTGCCATGAGAACCAGCAAACCAATCACCGTGACCCTCGGCCGCCAGCAGAGCAGCGTCGACGCACGCTTGGCGTCGGGCGCCTACGACTCCGCCAGCGAGGTCATGCGCGCGGCGCTACGCGCCCTCGATCGCGAGGAGCAGATCATCACCGCTGTCATGCGCGCCAAGGTCCAGGAAGCCCTTGACGACCCGCGTCCGGACATCCCCGCAGAAGACGTCTTCAAAGCGCTGCGCGCCCATCATGCGGACCGCATGAAGGCCGCTAAGCGTGACGCATAAGGTCGTCTTCAGGCCGGCGGCTCAAGCCGATCTCTTCGCCATCTACAGCTACGTCGAAAACGACAGCGGGCGTCGGCGTGCCGGCGACTATGTCGACCGCATAGAGGCCGCGTGCATGGCACTGTCCACCTTCCCGGAGCGCGGGACCGTGCGCGACGCTGTTGGCCCCGGCGTCCGCATCGTCGGTTTTGAACGCCGCGTGTCGATCGTTTTCCGGGTCAGCGGTGACACCGTGGTCATACTGCGTGTGCTCTATGGAGGACAGGATTATCCG
Source organism: Mesorhizobium sp. M0496 (assembly GCF_040321205.1). Classification (NCBI taxonomy): domain Bacteria; kingdom Pseudomonadati; phylum Pseudomonadota; class Alphaproteobacteria; order Hyphomicrobiales; family Phyllobacteriaceae; genus Mesorhizobium; species Mesorhizobium sp. M0496. The sequence continues at coordinate 149,079 of NZ_JAMYRC010000004.1, forward strand.
GCCAGTTCAGAGGATGAAGCTGACACCTGATTCCTCCGGTAGGATTGCGAACCGCAGTCAGGTCTAGTCCGCGCCTTCCTCAGGGTCCATCGCCGCTGCCTCGGTGGCCAGAACCTCGATCTCCTGGTTCTGCCCGGCCACGACCGTGAAATCCTTCTGGTAGATGCGGTCGCGGTTCTTGGCGATGATGGTGTAGTCGCCCTCGGCCAGCACCATCGAGGCGAATGCGCCGACGGTTTCCTTGATCGGATCGCCGGATTCGTTGAGCAGCGACCAGGAGGTATCGGCGATCGCCTCGCCACCGGTCTCGCGCACCAGTTTCATCGTGATCTCTGCGGCGTGATGTTCGACGGTGGCTTCGGTCAGCTTGCCTGCCTCGACGCGGATGTCGGAGCGGATGACCGCGTTGACCGCGCCATAGGTCGAGACGACATGGTAGATGCCGGCGTTGAGCCGCACGACGCTGTTGGGCTCGACATCGGGAATGATCAGCGCGCGGTCGCCATTGGCCTCGGCTGTGCCCTCGTAGATCGAAAAGCGCAGCTTCTTGGGCGGGATGCGCACGCCGCCGGACAGCACGGCGTCGAGCTTGAGGCCGCCGGCGTCGAGCACGAGACTCTCGCGCTTGGCGTCCTTACTGACGGTGATGCGCTTGGTAGCGCCGGCCCTGCCATAGGAGGCGTGAACCAGATAGCTGCCGGGCTCGAGCTGGAAGACGGCGGTGCCGCCATGGGCGGAGGCGACCATCGGCAATTTGCCGTTAACGGCTTCGGGCTTGAAGACCCGCCAGACGATGCCGCGCGTGATGTCGGAACCCTTGTCGGTCAGCTGGGCGGAGAGCGTGATGGCGCCGCCGCCGCTCAGCGCCAGTGACGTCTCGCCTTTCGGCGTCGCATAGCTCGAGATTCCCGGAAGCTTCAGGTCGCTTACGCCGTCCACTTTCTGTGCTAAGGCGAACGAAACCGGCGCCATGAACAGCAGGGCGCCGAGCCAGACCAGTAAAAGACGGACAGTCCCCTCAAACATGCCTTGCGTTGAAGCCCATGGCGGTGGCAATTTCAAGGCTTAAGAGTCCGATCGATATGACTCTTCCGTCCGGCGTATTCCGCGCCAATGCCCGAGCCGCCCGAATTCCCGATGGTGCGCTTCAGCTCAAAACAGAGTGTTTTAGGAGATTTGCGCCCATGGCGTCGCCAATCATCAATTTCCTGCTGACCCGAAACTCCGCGCCGATCCCTGATTTGAAGGAGCCGGCGCCGAGCGATGCGGAGATCGCGACGATGATCACTGCCGCCTCGCGGGTGCCCGACCATGGCCGATTGGAGCCCTGGCGCTTTATCCTCTATCGTGGCGACGCTCGTATCGAGATCGGCAGACAACTGGCCGCGCTTGCCGAGCAGCGGGAGGGACCCTTGCCGGAAGGCCGCCGTAATCAGGAACTGGCGCGGTTCTCGCGCGCGCCGCTGGTGATCGGCGTCGTGTCGATCCCCAGGGAGAATCCCAAAATCCCACAATGGGAAATGTTCCTGTCGGGCGGCATGGCGGCGATGAACCTGATGATGGCAGCCAATGCGCTGGGTTATGGCACCAACATGATCAGCAACTGGTATTCGGATGTGCCGGAGGGCAGGGCGCTGCTCGGGCTGGCGCCGCACGAGCGCGTCGTCGGCTTCATCCATATCGGCTCCTATGCAGGGCCGGCGCCGGAGCGACCACGACCTGATCCGGCGACGCTCTATGCCGATTATTCGGGACCATGGAACGGCTGAATGTTCTACGAGCCGTCAAAAGGCCACGGGCTGCCGCACGATCCGTCGAAGGCGATCGTGGCGCCGCGTCCGATCGGCTGGATTTCGACACTGAACGGGGCTGGTGAGATCAACCTCGCCCCGTACTCTTTCTTCAATGCCGTTTCGACGCGGCCGTTCATCGTCTGGTTCTCCTCCGAGGGCGAGAAGGACAGCGCTTCCTTTGCCCAGGAGACCGGCGAGTTCGTCGCCAATCTGGTCAGCCGCGATCTTGCGGAGAAGATGAACCGCACATCGGTCAACGCGCCGCGCGGCGTCAATGAATTCGTCTATGCCGACCTTGCCATGGCGCCGTCGCGCCTGGTCGCGCCGCCGCGCGTGGCGGCAGCGCCGGCCGCGCTCGAATGCCGGGTGACGGAGGTCTTTCGGCCAAAGGCGCTGGACGGATCGCCGACAAGCGCTGTCGTCGTCGCCGGTGAAGTGGTCGGCGTATACATCGACGATACCTTCCTCAGGGACGGCCTGTTCGACATTACCCAGGCCGGCAATGTCGCTCGTCTCGGCTACATGGATTATGCCAGCGTCAACGAGGTGTTTTCGATGCGCCGGCCGCGCTGGGACAAGGATTAGACGCCTAGGCCCGCGCCTTGTCAGCGCTTGTCCTCCGCCGGGCTGTCATGACGGCGCGCACATAGCCGGGTTCGCCGATGCGAATGCTTCCATCAGGGAGGCCAAGTATGCGGTCGAGAGCGATCTCGTAGAGCCTGACGCGTTTCTCCAGGATTTCTATGGCGATGTCCATGTCGGCGTCGCTGCCGCCGGCGAATGCCTTGGCAATGATGTCGTGCGTGGCCATGCCGAACTGCATGAGGATATCGGCGACGCCCTCCGGGTCGAATGTCCTGAAGGTGCCGTCTTCGATGCCTTGCCTGATGATCTTGACCAGCAAGGGCGAAAACGACGCGCTGGCCGCCAGGTTGATGCGGTGGAAAAGCACCAGATTCTCCGGCCGAAACAGCGTCTCAAAAAGAGCCCAGGCTTCCGGCGCAGTGTCGATCTTGGCGCGCCGCGACTGGTCCAGCAGGCTGTTCAGGCGGCCGAGCGGATCGAGACCGGGATCGTCGAGTATGTCTTGGACGCCAGCCAGTGCCTGTCTCGCGAATCGCTCGGCCAGCGCCAGCAGAAGAGCGTCCTTGGAGGCGAAGTAGTGATAGAAGGCGCCCTTGGAGACGCCGGCGGCGGCGATGACGTCGTTCAGGCTCGCCTTGTCGTAGCCCTGCGTCAGGAAAAGCGCCTGAGCATGATCCAGAAGTTCTTCTCGCCTGAGCTCGGGATGCTTGATGACACGGGGCATGACGAAACCTTCTGCACGCGATGGCCGCTCTCGTCCAGATGCGCGGCGATCGTTGGCCTGCCGGCTTGAATAGCAGACCATCGGTCGGTATAATAGACCAGTGGTCTAGAGCGGCCAATCGGTGGGGGCATGTCGCGGAAGGTTTTGTCATGATCTCGAAGTTGATTCTTCAGACATTTGCGTGGTTCGGCGTCATGGGCGCCTTGCTCTTCCTGTCGGCCGGCACGCTGCACTGGCCGGGAGCCTGGGTATTCCTGGTGGTAATGGTGGGACTTAGCCTCACCATGGGCGTGGCGCTGACCCGGCGCGATCCCGGCCTGATGAATGAGCGGCTGAGCCCTCCCATCCAGAAGAATCAAACCGCGGCCGACAAGGTGCTGTTGACCATACTGCTGGCCGCTATCTTCGGTTGGCAGGCCCTGATGGGCTTCGATGTCCGTTTCGGCTGGTCGGTGGTTCCCATCTGGATGCAGGTGATTGGCGCGACGATCCTGCTGCTGGGGATATGGATCTGCCACCTGACGATGCTGGAGAACAGTTTCGCGGCGCCCGTCGTGAAGATCCAGGACGAGCGCGGCCAGCGCGTGATCACCACGGGTCCCTACAGCTACGTGCGGCATCCTATGTATGCCGGCGCTATTCTCTTCTTTGCCGGCACGGCACTCTTGCTCGGCTCGTGGTGGGGGCTGGCATCGGTGATCGTCTTCATCATTCTTCTGGCTGCCCGCACATTCATTGAGGAAAGCACGCTGCGCACCGGCCTGCGAGGCTATGACGACTATGCGGCCCATGTTCGCTACCGCCTGATTCCGCTGGTCTGGTAGCGATTCAAGCGCTCAGGCGGAAATACCTGCCGCCTTGGCCCGCGCCAGAAGCCGCTCGGCCAGCCGCAGATGCGGTCTGTCGTACATCTTGCCGTCGATGCCGACGACGCCTGGATTTCCGGCCGCCTGGAATGCGGCGACGATCGCCGCCGATTGTCTCACGGCCTCGACCGACGGCGTGAAGGCGGCGTTGATGACGGGTACCTGGTCGGGGTGGATCGCCATCTTGCCGGTGAAACCGTCGCGTTCGGCCTCGGCGCATTCCGCTTCGAAGGCGGCCATGTCGCGAAAATTCGGAAAGACGGTGTCGATCGCCGCGACCTCCGCGGCCCCGGCCGCAAGGATGGTCGCTGTGCGAGCGTGACGGAACACGTCCGTGTAGCGACCGCGCTCGTCGCGGGCCGAACGCGCGCCGATCGCCGCCGACAGGTCTTCCGCGCCCCAGGTGAGACCGGCAAGCCGTGCGCTTGTTCCGGCGTAGGTCGCGGCCGCCAGCACGCCTGCCGGCGTTTCGGTGATGATCGGCAGGATCCTGATCGCGCCATCGACGAGGCCGTTTTCGGCCTCGTGTACCCTGAGCTTTGCCGACAAATGCTGCACATCCTGGCCGCTGTTCGACTTGGGCAACATGATGCCATCGGGTCTTGCCGGTACCAACGCCGCCAGATCGTCATCGGTCAGCCCGGTCGACAGATCGTTGACTCTGACATAGATCGCCGAGCCGGTTTGCGCCCTGCGCTCGACGATGAAGCGCGCAGCCACCTCGCGCGCCAGCCCCTTGTTGTGCGGCGCCACGGAATCTTCCAGGTCGACGATGACCACATCGGCGCCGGCTCCAAACCCTTTTTGCAGCTTCCTCTCGGAATCCCCGGGGACGAACAGCAAAGAACGCATGCGTCAGGCCGCCTTCTTCAGCATCATCGCTTGCCTCGTGCATTTGGCGACGAGATCGCCATGCTGGTTGTAGGCGCGATGCTCGAATTCGACGATGCCGCGATCGGGTTTCGACCTGGACTCGCGCACCGAGATGACCGTTGTCTCGACCCGGATGGTGTCGCCATGGAAGACCGGATGCGGAAACACGGTTTCCTTCATTCCAAGATTGGCCACCGTGGTGCCGACGGTGATGTCATTGACCGAAATGCCGATCATCAGCCCGAGCGTGAACAGCGAGTTGACCAGCGGCTTGCCCCATTCGCTCTTGGCGGCAAAATCGAAGTCGATATGCAGCGGCTGCGGGTTCAGCGTCATCACCGAAAACAGCATGTTGTCGCTTTCGGTGACAGTCTTGCGCAGCGTGTGCTGGAAGACCTGGCCGACAACGAACTCCTGGAGATAAAGCCCGGCCATTTTCTCTCGCCTCCACTACCTGACGGTTGATATGCGCTGCATCCAGCGCTCGCAAGCCAGTTAATGAACATGGTGAACCGTTCGTAAACCATTTCTGCCTACGGTCCTGGTCGGGGCCAGAGACCTTCTGGCAAGGGGCGTAAGCAGACGGGCATGGTTGTTTCGCATTTCCTGAAGTGGATTTACACGGCCAGGGTGTCGGAGCGCGCCGCCGCGGCCAGTGCTTTGGCCCGGGCCTATATCAATTCCGAATTGCCTTTCGAGGACCGCTGCGCTGCCGAGGCTGCGCTGACGCTGCTGCTCGACGACGCCTCGTCGAAGGTGCGTCTGGCGATGGCCGAGGCGCTGTCGATGAGCCACCACGCGCCACTGCAGATCATCAGCGTGCTGGCGTCAGACCAGCCGGAAGTCGCCGGCGTGGTGCTGGCACGCTCGCCGCTGCTCACCGACGCCGATCTGATCAACCGCGTGGCCTCAAGTCCGAAGGCGACGCAGAAATTGATCGCCGACCGGCCGCTCGTCTCGATGGCGCTGTCTGCGGCCATCGCCGAGATCGGCGAGGCCGAAGCCTGTACCGTGCTGCTCGCCAACAGCGGCGCCGACATCGCCTCGCTCAGCTTCCGCCGCATGGCCGAACGCCATGGCCATCTGCCTTTGGTTCGTGAGGCGCTGATATCGGACGCCCGCCTGCCTGCCGACTGCCGGCATATGCTGCTGGTCAAGCTCGGTGAGATGCTGAAAACGTCGCCGTTGGTGATGGCGTTGATGGGCGCGGCGCGCGCCGACCGGGTCATGCGTGATGCCTGCGTCAAGGCCTCGGTGACGCTGATCGAAGGCACGCGCCAGGAAGAACACGCCGCACTGATCGAGCATCTCAGGTTGCGCGGCGATCTCACCGCCAGCTTCCTCATCCGCACCATCGCGCATGGAAAGGTCGATTTCTTCGGTTCGGCGCTAGTCGCGCTCGGCCGGCAGTCCGAACAAAGGGTGAGGGCGCTGCTTGCCGGCGGGCACGATATCGCCTTGCAGGCGTTGTTCCGCAGCGCCGGCCTCGCCGCCGCTACGCACGCCGTCATCCTGCGCGCGCTGAAGATCTGGCGCGAGGTCGCCAACGGCAAGCGCGTCGCCGGTGTGCAGGAGGTCAGCTGGCTGATGCTCAAGGAAGTGGGTGGACAGTCGGCGGAAGGCGATCTGGCCGCGCTGGTCAAGTCGATCCATCTCGATGCGCTGCGCGAGAACGCGCGGGGCCATGCGCTGGCGATAGCGGCCGCCTGAAGTGTATCGATATTCAGGTGATGCCGGCCTGACCTGAATCTTGACACATTTGGGTACGCTAGTTTCGATCCTTCGCGAAAAAATCCGGGAAATCCTCCATCGCGGCGGCGATGATGCGCAGCGATGCCGCGATTTGGAGCAATTCGCCGGTGCTGTTTCGCTGGGCGATGTTCGTCGCATATTGGCGGGCGACGGCAACGGTCGACGTCTGCGGATCGCCGGGGGCGCGAAAGAGCAGTTCGCGCGCCAGTCCTCTTAGAAAGTTGGTGATCGAAAGCGCGGTCTCGGATGGGATAGCGTGGCTTTGGCTTGCGTCGCGCAGCCGCAGGATCTCCAAGCCGACGGTGACGGCGGCGACGCTCCCGCCCAGGACCGCATCGCCCGTGCTGCCTGCATTCTGCACGAGGGGCATCAACTGGTTGATGCGATCATAGGCGAGGCTCTCGAAGGCCGAACGCCTCGGCACGCGCTCATGCAGGCAAAGCCGCGCCAGATCCTCGCGCATGGCGCGCACGATGCGGTTGGCCGCGAGCCATGGATCGGCGGGCAGCACGAGGATGAAGACACCGATCGCCAGCAGGATGCCGACCAGGATCGACGCCGAACCGGCGAAGAAGGGCCCGGGATCGTAGGTCATCGCCTGATGCGGGCTGAGGAAGGCGAGGAAGTTGATGGCGAAGGCCGTCGCCACGCCGACATAGCGCGGATTGGCCATGGCTAGCGCCGTCGGCACCAGTATCGGCACGACAAACAGCATGAACCAGCCGAAGCCGGGCAAAGCGGGCAGCGCGACCTGGCCGACGAGAAAGGCAAAGGGCAGCGCCAGCAGCGTTCCCTTGAAGAAGCCCCAGGCCACCTGCACGGGGTCGGGGCGGGCGGCAAACAGGCTTGATACCACGGCAACCAGAATGACCGTGCCGGCCGCTTCCGACCATTTCGTCGTCAGCCAGAAGGCCGCGACCAGCAAGGTGGCAAGGGCAGCGCGCACGGCGTTGCGCGATGCGCCGGAATAATCGCGATGCACCACCAGTGCAGGCTGCCTGCTGCCCCGGACTGGTCGCGTGGCAGGCGCGCGCAAGGCGTCGAGGCCGCGCAGCACTTGCTTGAACGCCTCGGCGAAATCGGCGGCGATGGTAAGGCGCGTGACGGTGCCGACCCTGTCGTCACCCTGGTCGGTCAAGGCATCGGGCATTTGCCGGGCCTTGGCCGAGATGGCATCGAGTCGTGCCACCCAGGGCGTCGTGTCATCCAGCGCGCCTGACTTGGTCGCCAACTCGCTGACCAGGGCCTGCAACTCCGAACGCACCGGAACGAGTGCGGCGTTTTTCGGGGCAGCGTGCGAATGCAGTGCGCGTGCCGCCGACAGCGCCGAGAGCAGCTGCCCGATGGTGCGCCGGACCGGATGGGCGCGCGGCGCGAAGCTCGGCGCCTCGAGCCTGGCATAGGTGCGCATCTCGCCAAGCGTCTGGGTGTCGGCGACCAGCTTTCTGTGCAGGCCGGACAGCGTTTCAGGATCGCCGCCGGAGAACGCACCGCTGGCGTATGTCGCAAGATCGAGGATGCAGCGTTTCAGGCGCGACACGATGGCATTGCTGGCCAGTTTCGGCAGGATCAGCCGGCTGGTCAGGCCGGCGCAGATGATGCCGAGTACGATCTCGGCACAGCGCGCGACCGCCAGGTCTACGACAAGGTGCGGCTGTCCGAAGGCAGGCAGGCCGATGATCATCGCGGTGTAGCCGGCAAGGGCGGCACCATAGGCCTCGGGATTGCGCAGCAGCGACGAGACGAAGGTGCAGATGCCGATCCAGACGGCAAGCACCGTCACCAGCAGCCACGGGCCGGTGCCGAACACCGTGGTGATGCCGATCGCAGCCATGCCGCCGACCAGCGTGCCGAGTAACCGGTAGAAGCCTTTCGCCAGCACCATGCCGGCAACCGGCTGGGCGACGATGAACACCGTCATCATTGCCCATTGCGGGTGGTCGAGCTTCAGCGCGTAGGCGGCCAGCAGCGCGATCAGGCCGGCCGAAACGGTGCGCAGGGCAAAAATCCAATCCGAACGCGTCGGCTGCGTCAACCCCGCTAAACTCGTCTCGAAATAACTCTTCAGCCGCGCTGAGATCACATGCTGGTCTCCGTATCGGAAGCGCAGGCTAAACCGGCCGGCGGCTAGATATCCAGCACTTCCGTCTCGGCGAATTCGGCGCGTTCCTGGATAAAGCGGAAGCGGGCTTCCGGCTTGGTGCCCATCAGCGCATCGACGGCATCCTTGGTCGCTGCCTCGGCGTCGATGACGTCGATCCTGAGCAGCGTGCGCTTCCTCGGATCCATGGTGGTCTCCTTGAGCTGCGCGGCCATCATCTCGCCCAGACCCTTGAAGCGTCCAAGCTCGACCTTGCCGCGCCCGGTGAACTCGGTGCGCAGGAGTTCGTCCTTGTGCGCGTCGTCGCGGGCGTAGGCGACCTTGCCGCCTTGCCTGATCGAGTAAAGCGGCGGCACTGCGAGATAAAGGTGGCCGCCACGCACCAGCGCCGGCATCTCCTGATAGAAGAAGGTGATCAGCAGCGAGGCGATGTGGGCTCCGTCGACGTCGGCGTCGGTCATGATGATGACGCGGTCGTAGCGCAAATCCTCGTCGCGATATTTCGACCGCGTACCGCAACCGAGCGCCTGGATCAGGTCCGAAATCTGCTGGTTGCCGGCAAGCTTGTCGTTGCCGGCGCTGGCGACGTTGAGGATCTTGCCACGCAGTGGTAGCACCGCCTGGCTGGCGCGGTCGCGCGCCTGCTTGGCCGAGCCGCCGGCCGAGTCACCTTCGACGATGAAGAGTTCGGCGCCTGCAGCGGCATTTTGCGTGCAGTCGGCGAGCTTGCCGGGCAGCCGCAATTTGCGCACCGCGCTCTTGCGCGACACTTCCTTTTCCTGGCGTCGGCGCACCCGCTCGTCGGCCCGCGCGATCACCCATTCGAGCAGCTTCGACGCTTCCTGCGGATTGTCGGCCAGCCAATGATCGAACGGGTCGCGGATCGCGGTCTCGACAATCCGAATGGCCTCGATCGTCGCCAGCCTGTCCTTGGTCTGGCCGACGAATTCCGGCTCGCGGATGAACACCGACAGCATGCCTGCCGCCGAGATCATGACGTCTTCCGAGGTGACGATCGAGGCGCGCTTGTTGCCGACGAGATCGGCATAGGCGCGCAGGCCCCGCGTCAGCACATTGCGGAAGCCGGCCTCGTGGGTGCCGCCTTCGCCGGTCGGGATGGTGTTGCAGTAGGAATTGATGAAGCCATCGCCGCCGAACCAGGTCACCGCCCATTCGAGCGCTCCATGGCCGCCTTGTTTCTCGCTCTTGCCGGCGAAGATTTCGCGCGTCACCTGGAACTCGTCGCCGAGCGATGCCTTGAGATAGTCCTTCAGGCCGCCGGGAAAATGGAATTCCGCCTTGGCCGGGGTCTGGTCCTTTTCCTTGATCAGCGACGGGTCGCAGGTCCAGCGGATTTCGACGCCACCGAACAGATAGGCCTTCGAGCGCGTCATGCGGTAGAGCCGCGCCGGTTCGAATGCCGCGCCCTTGCCGAAAATCTGCTCGTCGGGATGGAAGCGGGTTTTTGTGCCGCGCCGGTTGTGGACTTCGCCCAAATGCTCCAGGCCGGTCACGGGAATACCGCGCGAAAAGCGCTGGCGATAGAGTTGGCGGCCGCGCGCGACCTCGACCTCGAGATGGTCCGACAGCGCGTTGACCACGGACACGCCTACGCCATGCAGGCCGCCCGATGTCTCATAGACCTTCGAGTCGAACTTGCCGCCCGAATGCAGCGTCGTCATGATCACTTCGAGCGCCGGCTTCTTGAACTTCGGATGCAGGTCGACTGGAATGCCACGGCCATTGTCGGTGACGGTGAGATAGCCGTCGGCTGAGAGTTCGACGTCGATGAAGGTGGCATGGCCGGCCACCGCTTCGTCCATCGAATTGTCGATGACCTCGGCGAACAGATGGTGCATCGCCTTGTCGTCGGTGCCGCCGATATACATGCCTGGCCGGCGCCGCACCGGCTCCAGCCCTTCCAGCACCTCGATATCGGCGGCGCTATAGCCCTCGCTGCCATCCTTGGTCGCGGCAGGACGCCTGGTGGCCTGCACCAGCGGATCCGCCGGACGCGCCGGCGCACGAACCGGCTGTGGCTGCTTGTCCATAGTGCCGAAGAGATCGTTGTTGTCGTCCATGCCTGCCATAGGGTCCGGTGCTGCGAATCACCTCGCGATACTGCCACGCTTTTCAGCGCCAAGCGACCGAGGTTCCTGTTCCGTTCGGGGATCTGGCCCCTCTTACCCCAAAACCATTCGATAACCAAGCCGGCGGAAATAGGTCCGATACCGCCGCACAAGATTCCTGATTCTTTAACAATGCCGCCTAGCCTGAGCCCAACAAAACAAGAAACTGCGGGCATCAGGGGTTTTCGGCGTGAGGGGCAAGGCCATATCGATGATCGGCATCGCCGCCGTTTTTGGCGCGATCTCGATCTTTGCCGCGGATTTCTGGGTCAAAAGCCAGGCCAAGGCCGATTCCGAAGAGAAGACGGCGTCGATCGCAGCGCCCGTCGCACCCAAGATCGAGTTCAAGACCATCGTGGTGGCGAATGCTCCATTGCGCTATGGCATGGAGCTTGACCGCACAAAACTCAGCGAAATCCCGTGGCCGCAGGATTCCCTGCCGCAGGGTGCCTTCGCCACCATCGATGGCTTGCTCGGCGAGGGCAGGCGCGTGGTGCTGTCGCCGATCGAGGTCAACGAACCGTTGCTGCTGACCAAGCTGTCCGGGCCAAACGGCCGCGCGACGCTCTCCAACATGATGACCCCGGGAATGCGGGCGGTGACAATCCGCACCGACGAGATCGCCGGCGTCGGCGGCTTCGTCACGCCGGGCGACCGTGTAGATGTCGTGCTGACGCGCGATGCCGGCGAAATCCAGGAAGTGGCCAAGAACGCGCAGGGAGCATCCGGATCGACGGTCACCTCCGAGATCGTCGTGGCCGATGCCAAGGTGCTGAGCGTCGGGCAGGGCGCCGATGAGCGCCAGACGACGCCGCAGATTTCCAATTCGGTGACCATCGAGGTGACGACAGACGGCGCGCAGAAAGTGGCGCTGGCCCGCACCGTCGGCACCTTGTCCCTGTCGCTTCGGTCCGCCAGCGAAGGCGGTGACGGCAAGAACGGTGTCACCACCATCTCCTCCTTCGGCGGATCGGTCGCCTCGAACGTGCAGGCCGCTTCCGGTTCGCTGTTCGATGCCGTGGTGAAAGAGCCGGAGAAACCGAAGTTCAAGACCGTCATCGTGACGCGCGGCACAAAGGCCGAGGAATACCAGGTTCCTTCACGGGACCAGAAATAGAAGCCAGTGGGGACTGGGCGAGGGACGGGACAATGTTCGGGCTGATCACATATAGGGTCATGGGGCGGTTGCGCGTTTTGCGCACTGTGGCTGTCGCAGCTTCGCTGGCGGCCGCCGCGATGCTGGCCTTCGGCACCTCGGCGAGGGCCGACAACGACATCGTCTATGTGTCGTCGACCAAGAATGCGTCGATCAAGGTTGCCAAGGGCAAACCGAAGACGATCATGACCAGTGCCGCCTTCTACCAGATAGTCATCGGCGACCCGGAGATCGCCAACGTCAATCCGCTGACCGATAAGTCCTTCTATGTGCTCGGCAACAATCTCGGCACCACCGGTATCGCGCTGTTCGATGAGAAGAAGCAGCTTGTCGGCACCGTCGACATCGAGGTGACGCTCGACACCGACCAACTGGCCAGCACCATTCGCGCCAGCGTGCCGGATGCCAGGATCAAGGTCGGCTCGGCCAATGGCCGCGTCGTGCTGTCGGGCGAAGCGGATGACGCCGTCGCCGCCGACAAGGCAAACAAGATCGCGACACGCTTTTCCGGCACCGAAGAGGTGATCAACTCGGTCAACATCTCATCGTCGCAGCAGGTCCAGCTCAACGTCCGCTTCGTCGAGATCAACCGCCAGGCGGGCCAGGATCTGGGCGCCAAATACGCCGCCAATTTCGCCTATGGCATGGGTGGCCGCGATGTGACGATCGATCCGGGTACAGTGCCGACTGCCGGCACCGGCGAGATCATCGGCCGACTTTTGTCGAACGGCGTCTCGATCGATATCGCCATCAAAGCGCTGGAGGAGCGTGGTCTCGCCCGCCGGCTGGCCGAGCCGAACCTGATCGCCCGGTCTGGCCAGACGGCGAGCTTCCTCGCCGGCGGCGAGTTCCCGATCCCGGTCTCCGAGGACAACGGCAAGATCTCGGTCAGCTACAAGAAATACGGCGTTAGCCTGGATTTCACGCCGACGGTCCTGAAGGACGGGCTGGTCAGCCTGGACATCGCGCCGGAAGTCTCCTCGATCGACGCCTCGGCCTCATACAATATCGGCACCATCTCGGTTCCCGGCTTCATCGTGCGCCGCGCCAGGACGTCGATTGACCTGAAGAACGGCCAGAGCTTCATGATCGCCGGATTGCTACAGTCGCAAAACGACATCACCACATCGCGCATTCCCGGCCTCGGCAAGATGCCGGTGCTTGGGGCGCTGTTCTCCTCGAAATCCTATCAGCGGCGCGAGACCGACCTGGTCATCATCGTCACCCCCTATCTGGTCAAGCCGGTCGATCCGTCGAAGAAGCTCGTCGAGCCGACCGATGGCACGCAGCCCGCCAGCAACGCCGATTATTTCCTCAACAACACCGACGAAGTGAAGACATCCGATGCCAACCGCGCACTGGCAATCGCCGACGGCAGTGTCGCACAGCCTAACGCCGTCACCACGGTCGGGCATTTCCTCGACCTGCCGAAGGACTGAAGCCATGCGTCTGGTCTTGAGATCGATCATCGCCCTGCTGCTGGCCGGCTTCGCCGCCGGCTGCACCAGCGACGACTATGTGCGCAGCGAGGGGCCGACGACCGGAGCAGGCGAGGCGCAGGCCGCCAACACCGTCATGCAGATGGTCGATCCCTGGAAGTACGGGGTCCAGAACACCAGGCTTCTGGTGCCCGCCCAGCGCGGCAGCGCGGCGGCCGACACACCCGACCAGGCGGCCGACGCAAAGGCGTCGCAGTCCACCACGGGCAACTGATTCCAACGGGCAACTGGTCAACGGCGACCTGACAGGCTGACAGAATGGCAAACGGCATCAAGACCAGGAAGATCCTGCTCGTATCGACCGACAGGACCTTTGTGCAGGATACGCGGACCGCATTCGCCGCCTCCGAGATCATTCAGCTCTCGACAGTGGAGAAGAGTGTCACCGAACTGCGCGGCGAGATCCAGGAAGCCGACTTCGGCGCCATCATCGTCGACATGGATGCGGCAAGGCTGGAGGAGGTCGAGTCGCTGCAGCGCATCATGCGCCGGCTGGAGGACAAGGTGCCTGTCGTCGTCGTCACGCAGGAGTTCAACGCGGCCGCGGTGCGCATTCTCGTGCAGCTCAAGGTCGCGGATTTCCTGGTTAAGCCGATCACCACCGCCGATCTCGTGCGCTCCGTGGTGCGGGCGCTGCAGGGCCCAGGCCGCGAGGAAAACACCGAGTCGCAGATCTACACCTTCATGCCGGCCGCGGGCGGCGTCGGCACCACGACGCTGGCGCTGCAAACCGCCTTCCAGCTGCATCACTCGGTAACGCGCGGCGCGTCGACTTGCGTCGTCGACCTCAATTTCCAACAGGGCGCCTGTGCCGAATATCTCGACCTCGAACCGCGTTTCGACATCACCGAGATCGAGAACCAGCCCGAGCGCCTCGACCGCCAACTGCTCGACGTGATGCTGTCCAAACATGCGAGCGGGCTCTGTGTGCTGGCGGCACCGACGCATCCGTCGGAAATGCGCTCGTTCAAGACCGATGTCGTGGTGCGTATGCTGGACCTGGTTTCGGCCTATTTCGACAATGTCGTCATCGACATGCCTCGCACCTGGTTTCCATGGACGGAGACGGTGCTGCTTGGTTCCAACAAGCTCTACATCGTCGCGGAAATGACGGTGCCGTGCCTGCGCCACACGCAGCGGCTGATCCAGGCGGTCTACGAGACCGCCGGCAAGGAAGTGAAGCCGAACGTCATCGTCAACCGTTTCGAACAGAAGATGTTCGACAGCGGCATCAAGCAGGCTGACGTCCAGGAGATACTCGGCGAGCATTTCGTCGGCGGCATCGCCAACAACTACCGGTTGGTGCGCGAGGCGGTCGATCGCGGCGTGCCGCTGCACGAGATCGATCCGAACGCCAATGTCATCAACGATTTGAAGAAGATCATCCTGCCGGAGGAGGCGGTCCCAACCCGGGCGAAATCGCGCTCGCTGTTTAGCATGGGCCGTGGATTGCTGAAGAGGAAGGCCGGATGACCAGCCGCTTTTCCACCCTGCAGAACCGCGATGCGCGTCCGCAGCGCGCGCCTGAATCAATGCCGGTCGCCCATCATGCCGTCGTCATTCCGACGAACCGAAAGGCTTTGCCGGCCAAGCCGGACGCAGCGCCAGCAAAGAATGCCAACAAGGTGCTTGATGCGCGCGTGCGTATCCATCGGCTGCTGCTCGAGGAGATCAATCTCGTCGCGCTGGAGCGTTTGCCCAAGGATGAGATGCGCCGGCAAGTGCATGATTTCGTGTCGGAAAAGACCAAGCAGGAGCGGATGGCGATCAACACCGTCGAGCTTGATGCACTGGTCGACGACATCGTCGACGAGATGGTCGGCCTCGGTCCGCTCGAGCCACTGCTCAAGGACCCCGACATCAACGACATCCTGATCAACGGCCACCTGAACTGCTTTGTCGAAAAGAAGGGCAAGCTGCAGCCGGTCCACATCCCGTTCAAGGACGAGGCGCATCTCTTGCGCATCGTCAACAAGATCGTCGCCGCGGTCGGGCGCCGTGTCGACGAATCACAGCCGATGGTCGATGCGCGCATGCTGGACGGCTCGCGTTTCAACGCGGCCATCCGCCCGGTGGCGGTCGACGGGCCGCTGGTGTCGATCCGCAAATTCTCCAAGAACAAGCTCGGCCTGCACAAACTGGTCGAATTCGGCGCCATTACCCAGAATATGGCCGAGGTGCTGGCGGCGGCCGTGCATGCCCGCAAGACGACGATCATTTCGGGCGGCACCGGTACCGGCAAGACGACCATGCTCAATGCGCTGTCGGCCTTCATTCCGGAAGACGAGCGACTGATCACCATCGAGGACGCGGCAGAACTCCAGCTGCAGCAGCCGCATGTCGCGCGCATGGAGACGCGCCCCGCCAACATCGAAGGCCATGGCGAGTTGAAGCAGCGCGACCTGGTGAAGAACGCGCTGCGCATGCGTCCCGACCGCGTCATCCTCGGCGAGTGCCGCGGCGAGGAAGCCTTCGACATGCTGCAGGCGATGAACACCGGCCACGAAGGGTCGATGGCGACCATCCACGCCAACACGCCGCGCGACGCCATTTCACGGCTCGAGCAGATGCTTGGCATGACGGGCATGCCGATGACGGTGCAGTCGATCCGCAGCCAGATCGCCAGCGCGCTCGACCTGATCGTCCAACTGGCGCGCCTGTCCGACGGCAAGCGCAAGGTGACCAGTGTCGCCGAGGTGACCGGCATGGAAGGCGATGTCATCCAGATGCAGGAGATCTTCCGCTTTGTGCGTACCGGCATGGAGGCAGACGGCAAGATACTCGGCCACTACGAGGCGACCGGCATCCGGCCGCGTTTCCTCGAGGATCTGCGCGCCATGGGCATCGAGTTCCCCGGACGATATTTCGAACCCGGCCGGCCGCAGGAGTAGCCAGTGTTCGACGGACTCAGCGCGATCTATGTCGTCTATGCCGCGGCAGCACTGACCGGCATCCTGATCGCCGAGGCGTGCTACCTGCTTTTTGCCGGCCGCAGCGACAAGCGCACCGCCATCAACCGTCGCATGAAGCTGCAGGAAAACAAGATCAGCCAGGAGCAGGTGCTTGTCCAGCTGCGCAAGGAGCGCGGCCTCGACGCAGGCACCCCGCTGTTTTCGCCGGACCGGTTTCGCGCCCTGCGAACCCAGTCGGGCATGATCATGCCGCTGTCGAAATTCTTGATGATCACTTGCGGCGTGGCGATGGCCATGGCCTTGGTCGCCATCTGGTACGGCTTGCCGCCGCTGATGGGGCTTGTCCTGTTTGTGGTGCTTGTGCCAGTGCTGCCAGTGCTGACGTTGCGTTTCAAGCGCAAGCGCCGGGTGAAGCGGTTCGGCATACAGCTGCCGGAGGCGCTGGAACTGATCACGCGTGGCCTGAAGGCTGGCCATCCGGTGCCGGTGGCGATCGCCATGGTGGCGCGCGAGATGCCCGACCCGATCGGCACCGAATTCGGCGTCATCGCAGACGAAGTGACCTATGGTTCCGATCTGGTTTCGGCATTGAACTCGCTGTTCGACCGGGTCGGACAGGAGGATCTGCCGCTGTTCGTCACCGCCGTCTCGATCCAGACCAGTTCGGGTGGCAATCTGCGCGAGATCCTCGACGGCCTGGCGACGACGATCCGCGAGCGCGGCAAGCTACGCCGCAAGGTGCGCGCCATTGCGACAGAAGGCCGAATGTCGGCCTACATCCTGACGGCGGTCCCGGTGTTGCTGTTTACCGCCATCATGGCGGTGATGCCGGGATTCTACCGCGACGTCTGGGACGAGCCAAAGACATGGTACCTGATGGCTGGCTCGATCACCTGGCTGATGCTGGGCAATTGGATGATGTTCAAAATGTCGAATTTCAAGTTCTGACATGCAGGGCCTCATCGAATTCCTCGCCTCGCTCGCGCCGACCTCGTTGATGCCGGTGGCCATCATGCTGCTGGCCGCGGGCGCCGCCGCCGTTGCCTGGCCGATGATGGCGGCGAAGGGCGATCGCAACGAGGTCAAGCGCCGGCTCAAGGTCGATGACGGTCCCGTGGCCGCGAAACCCGAACCGGTGCAGAAGAAGAATACCGGCGTCGTGCGCGAGAAGGCGGTGAAGAGGGCGCAGGAATTCTACGCCAAGAGCGATCCGGAAAATGTCGCCCGGCTGCGCATGAAGCTCATCCAGGCGGGATACATGGAGCCGCGCGCTGTCGGCATGTTCTTCTTGATCCGGTTCACCGCGATGATCGGCACGGCAATCGGTGTCTTTGTGCTCAACCGCTGGATGGCCAGCCCGGACGCGACGATGGCCAGCCGCTGGACATTCGTCATTCTGTCAGGAGCGGCCGGCTATTTTCTGCCCGGCCTGGTGCTGAGCCAGAAAGTGCGGGAACGCAGGCGTGAGTACCGCAACGGCTTTCCCGATTTCATGGACCTGATGATCGTCTGCTCGGATGCCGGCATGAGCATGGAGGCCGGCATCGAGCGCGTCTCGAAGGAACTCGCCAAGACCTATCCCGCTCTCAGCCAGAACCTGCAGCTGGTGTCGCTGGAGCTGAGGGCCGGGCGCAGCCTTGACGATGCGCTGAAGGCGCTCGCCGATCGCCTCAGCCTGGACGAGGTGCGCTCCTTCGCCACGCTGCTGCAACAGTCCAAGGAACTCGGCACCAGCCTGTCGGGGGCGCTGCGCGTCTTTTCCGACGACATGCGCCACAAGCGCATGTCGCTGGCCGAGGAAAAGGCACACGCCCTGCCGGCCAAGATGTCGGTGCCGGTGGTGGTTTGCATCCTGCCGGTGGTGTTGATGATTGCGGCCATTCCAGTCATCGTCAAAATGACGGCGCACTAGCGAGCGCCCACGAAGTCCTAGCAAGGGGCTGACAACCCAATATTCTGCCCGAACCCGGCCCCTGCGACGTGAGAACCCATGCGAATGCTGTTGCGCACTCCCTTCCTCGTCCTCGGCCTTACCGCGGCCAGTTTGTCGCCCGCATGGGCTGCGGCCGACGACTGCGGCGATGCTTCCGCCTTGGTGCAGCAGGCCTATCCCGAGGCTCAAAAGAGCGCCGACGGCGCCTCGTTCACGTTCGAACCTCATATCAGCATCGCCCTGACGCGTCCGGATAGCGACATGCCATTTGGCCTGGTCTGCAAGATCTGGCCCGCCCATGACGACCTGCTGTTGGTCGCGGTGCCGCTGATCGACAGCGCCCAGTCCCGCGACGACGGGCATGTCGGCGATATCGAGCTTCTGGTCGTCGACAGGAACAGCCTGCGGGTGCGCCAGCGCCTGCTCCAGCCCGGACTGATCACCGACGATGCCATCGCTATCCGCAAGATCGAATTCGATACCGGCCGCTACAGGCTGGCGCCCGATGTCAGCGCCTTCGGCCTGCGCATCGAAATGGCAAACCATTCGCAGCCCAACCCCTTCAGGGAAACCGACCTGCGGCTCTATGCCCTTGCCGGCGATGCCTTGCGCCTGGTGCTCGACGGCGTCGACGTGGCCGGCTTTGGCGGCGAAGGCGACGCCAGTTGCGCGGGATCCTTTCAGTCGAGCCAGGTCAGCCTGGCGATGAGCCCGGCAAGCCACCATGGCTATCACGACATCACCGTGGTCGAACGGGTGGATACGGACAATCCGTCCGTCGACGAGAATGGTGAGTGCCAGTCTCATCCCGGCAAGTCCCTGAAGCGCACCTACCGGCTGCGCTATGACGGCAGTCGCTACCAGTTTCCCGAGGGGCTCAAAGCCTTGGAGCCGTGAAAGTCCGTCTTGTGCCTGGTGGTTAATGGCTGGTGTGCCCGAAACCAAATTTTAGCGGCGTTTCGGCACCGAAGTTTAATCGTCTCCCATATAAGGTGTTTCCTGAAGAACGACCCGGCAAATCGGGCGATGAGGCAGGGGCATGCGTCACAATAATTTCACGGCAATGGCCGCGATGGCGGTCGTCTTGATGATGTCTGGCTGTACGACGGGCGGCGTCGACACCACCAAGACCACCGCCATCCAACCGGCGGCAAAGAACATCGACACCTCCGATCTGGCGCAAGGCAAGGCGCAGTTTCGCGACGCCAATTACGGCCTCGCCGAAAAGCACTTCCGCAAGGCCGTCGAGTTGAAGGCAGACAATGCCGAGGCCTGGATGGGGCTCGCCGCTTCCTATGATGAACTCGGCCGCTTCGACTTCGCCGATCGCGCCTACGGCCAGCTTTTGAAAGTCGCCGGCCGCAAGCCGCAGATTGTCAACAACATGGGCTATTCGCAATTGCTGCGCGGCAATCGCAAGAGGGCCAAGGCGCTGCTGCTCGAAGCGAAGGCCGGCATGGCGGATCCCACGGTCGTCGACGCCAATCTCGCCTTGCTGAACAAGGGTTGATCCGGTCGTTGCGTCCTATGGTCCGGTTTCGGGACATAAGGCATCGACGCTTTGTAAACCCTATCGGTAGGTTGCGTCGAAAGATCGGCCGAAAACCATGTCTGAGAGCTGCCGCTGACCTAGAATACAGCGCAACCCGCCGACGCTCGAGAGGCCTTCGCCCGATATGCTGGACTTCAGTTCGCTCCTGCTCGCAGCCGCGCTGTCGGGCATCTGCCTTAGCGTCACCATGTTTGCGATCTGGTTCACCGCGCCCAAGGCAGGCTTCGTGCTGACGGTGGCGTGCGGCATTCTGGTGCTCGTCGCGCATGTGGTCCTGTTCTGGCAATACACCAAGGACCCCGATCCACTGCTTTGCCAGATCGTGCTTGCGCTGCTCAGCCTGGGGTTTCTGATCATCTGCGTGTCGGCCATGCAATATCTGGGTGTGCCCGGCTACAGACGTGCCGTTGCGCCGGCGCTTGCCGCCATGGCTGCCTGTGCCATTGTCACCTTCCTGGGCCTTGATGGCATCGGCTTCATCGTCACATACACCACGGTGACGGCGCTGCTGTCGGCGATCGGCGCCATGTTCTGGATCAGCGGCAGCCACGATCGCCGGATCCTGCTGGTGGTTTCGTTTCTGAGCGGCACCTGCGCGGTTTCGTTTGCGCTTTGCGGCGCGGTTCTGCTGACCAAAGGGCAATGGACGCTCGCGGTCGCGCCCGACAACTGGGCCGAACGGCTGAATTCCGTCGTGGCGGTGGCCTGCATGACCGGGCTCGGTGCCTTGACGCTCTCGCTCCACCATCTGCAGGCGCAGATCGAGCTGAAGGCCGAGACCATGACCGACCCGCTGACGGGGCTGATGAACCGCCGGGCGTTGACGTCGCTCTACGGAGCGCGGAGTTTCGGTCCGTTCATGTCCGTCGTTATGTTCGACCTCGATCATTTCAAGCGGACGAACGATGTCTATGGCCACCCGGTCGGGGATCAGGTCTTGTGCCGCTTCGCCGCGGTGATCAAGAAATATGCCAGGACCGGTGTCGACGCATTTCGCCTGGGTGGCGAGGAATTCGCCGTCGTCATGTCGCGAATGACGGAAGAGAAGGCCCATGATCTCGCCAGCAGGATCTGTGTGGCCTTCGGCACCGAGATCGTCGCCACCCAACTCGGCAAGTTGCGCAGCACGGTCAGCGGCGGCCTCGGCTTTGGCGAGGTAAGCGGCCGCACCCTCGATGACGTGCTTGGCGAAGCCGACGCGGCGCTCTATTCCGCCAAGCGCGCCGGTCGAAATTGCGTCATCGGTCGGGCGGCACCAGGCAAGGCCGACCCGGTCAAGCCGGCCTTGCGCTCCGCGTAGAGCCTGTTCCATCCCGATGGAACAGGGATGGGGCTCTACCTGTTTGTTTGAGCATGATCTCTGGACAAACGGTTTCCGTTTGTCCGAGAAAACCGGTACCCACTTTTCGGGATCATGCTCTGGCTACTCCGCCGCGCCCAGATAGTCCGACAGCGGCGGGCAGGAGCAGACCAGGTTGCGGTCGCCGGCGACATTGTCGATGCGTGAGACAGGTGGCCAGTACTTGGCCGCCGTGTCGGCGTCGCCGGCGGGATAGGCCGCTTCCAGGCGCGAGTAGGGATGGGTCCACTGGCCGGCCAGCACCTCGGTGGCGGTGTGCGGCGCGTTGACCAGCGGATTGTCGGCCAAAGGCCATTCGCCCCTGGCGACTTTCGCCGCCTCGCCCGCAATGGCGATCATAGCCTCGCAGAAGCGGTCGAGTTCCCGCTTGGGCTCGGATTCGGTCGGCTCGACCATCAGCGTGCCGGCGACCGGGAAGGACATGGTCGGCGCGTGGAAGCCGTAGTCGATCAGGCGCTTGGCGATATCATCGACACTGATGCCGGCGCTGTCCTTGAGCACGCGGGTGTCGAGGATGCATTCATGCGCGATGCGATCGTGCCGGCCCTTGTAGAGCAGCGGGAAGTGTGGTGCGAGCCGTGTCGCCACGTAGTTGGCCGAGATGATGGCGGTCTCCGTCGCCTGCTTCAGTCCGGCGGCGCCCATCATGCGGATATACATCCAGGTAATCGGCAAGATGGAAGCGCTGCCGAACGGCGCGGCCGACACGGCGTGCGCAGAACCCTCGGTGACATGTCCCGGCAGATAGGGCTCCAGATGGGCCTTGACGCCGATCGGGCCGATGCCCGGGCCACCGCCGCCATGAGGGATGCAGAAAGTCTTGTGCAGGTTCATATGGCAGACATCGGCGCCGATATCGGCGGGCCGCGCCAAGGCGACCAGGGCGTTGAGGTTGGCGCCATCGAAATAGACCTGGCCGCCATGCTCGTGGATGAGGGCACAGAGGTGGCGTGCACCTTCCTCGTAGACGCCATGCGTCGAGGGATAGGTGAACATCAGCGCCGCGAGATTCTTGGAATGCTCGTTGGCCTTTGCCCTCATATCGTCCATGTCGATATTGCCGTCCTCCAAGCAGCGCACGACGACAACACTCATGCCGGCCATCGCCGCACTCGCCGGATTGGTGCCATGCGCGGAGGAGGGGATCAGGCAGACGGTGCGATGGCCTTCGCCGCGCGAGCGGTGATAGGCGCGGATGGCGAGCAGGCCGGCATATTCGCCCTGGCTGCCGGCATTGGGCTGCAGGCTAACGGCGTCGAAGCCTGTGATCTCCGACAGCCATCCTTCCAGTTCGCCGATCATGGCGCGATAGCCGGCAGAGTGTGCGGCCGGCGCGAAGGGATGCAAATTGGCGATTTCAGGCCAGCTTACCGGCATCATTTCCGCCGCCGCGTTGAGCTTCATGGTGCAGGATCCGAGCGGGATCATGCTGCGGTCGAGCGCCAGGTCCTTGTCGGCCAGCCGGCGCAGGAAGCGCATCATCTCGGTTTCCGACTTGTTTTCGTGGAAGACCGGCTGGGTCAGAAACTCCTTGCCGCGCGGCTTGCCAGGCACGGTGCTGTCGGCCGATGGAGCGGCCTTGGCGCCGAACAGGGCCGCGATCGCATCGAGATCGGCATCGGTCGAGGTCTCATCGAAGCTGATGCCGACATGGTCGGCATCGATGACGCGCAGGAGCCGACCGGTCTGTTCGGCCGCAGCGGCGATCTGCGCCGCCTTACCCCCGGTCTTCACGGTCACGGTGTCGAAACGGCTCGCGCCAATCACCGCCACGCCTGCCGCTTCGAGGCCGCTTGACAGACGATTGGCCAGTGCGTGGATACGCCCGGCAATCGCCTGCAGCCCGGCGGGGCCGTGCCAGATGGCGTAAGCAGTCGCCATGTTGGCAAGCAGCGCCTGTGCGGTGCAGATGTTGGATGTCGCCTTGTCGCGGCGGATATGCTGCTCGCGTGTCTGCAAGGCAAGCCGATAGCCGGGCCGGCCCTTGCTGTCGGTGGACTGGCCAACTAGGCGGCCGGGCATCAATCGCGTCAATTTATCGGAGACGGCGCAATAGGCCGCGTGCGGGCCGCCAAAGCCCATCGGGACGCCGAAGCGCTGCATCGGGCCAACGGCAATGTCGGCGCCAAGCTTGGCCGGCGCGTCGGTCAGCGTCAGGCCGAGCGGGTCGGCGATGAAGACGACGATGGCGCCCGTGGCGCGCGCCTTGTCGATCGCCGCCTTGTGATCGCCATAGACGCCGAACGTATCAGGCCAGGAGACGAGCAGGGCAGCCGTGTTGTCGTCGATCGCCTCGCCGTCGATCTCGATGCCGAGCGGCTCGGCGCGGGTGCGAACCACGTCCAGCGTCTGCGGATGCGGCGTGCCGGCAAATGCGATCTTGGTGCGCTTGTCGCGGTGGTGGCGCAAGGCGATGCCGACGGCTTCAGCCACCGCCGTCGCCTCGTCGAGCAGCGATGCCGATGCCACCGGCAGACCAGTCAATTCGGTGACCAGCGTCTGGAAGTTGAACAGCATCTCGAGCCTGCCCTGGCTGATCTCGGCCTGATAGGGCGTGTAGGCCGTGTACCAGGCCGGGTTCTCGAACAGGTTGCGCTGGATTACCGGCGGCACCTGGACGCCATGATAGCCGGCGCCGATGAAGCTCTTCAGCACTGTGTTCTTGGCCATGGTCGCCGACAATTCGGCCAGCGCTTCCGCTTCGCTGGCCGGTGCGGGCAGGGTCAGCGGCAAGTCGAGGCGGATCGACTGCGGCACGGCCTGGCTGATCAGCGTCTCGACGGACGGAACGCCGATCACGGCAAGCATGGCTCTGACATCGTTGACATCAGGACCGATATGGCGGGCCGAGAAGGGAGTGAGTGCTGCGGTCATGTCAATACGTCCTGATATCAGCCGATATGGGCTTTGTAGGCGGCTTCATCCATGAGGCCGGCGAGCTGGCTTTCGTCGGCAAGCTTCATCTTCCACAGCCAGCCGGCCCCGGTTGCCGCCGAGTTGACCAGCGACGGATCCGACGACAGCGTGCCGTTGGCCTCGGTGATCTCGCCATCGACCGGCGCATAGACATCGGATGCCGCCTTGACGGATTCGACCACGACGGCGGTGTCGCCCTTGGTCAATTTCTTTCCGGTTTCGGGCAGTTCGACGAAGACGAGGTCGCCGAGCTGCTCCTGCGCGTAATCGGTGATGCCGACAGTGGCGATACCGCCCTCGACGCGGAGCCATTCGTGATCTGATGTGAAATAGGTCGTTGCCATTGAGATCATCCTTTGCGGTAGCGATGCGGTGTGAAGGGCAGGGAGCTGATATCGACTGGGATTTTCGTGCCGCGGACATCGGCGAAAACCCGTGTTCCGGGCTTGGCCAGTGGCGCCGTGACATAGCCCATGGCGACCGGATGGCCGGCTGACGGGCCAAAGCCGCCTGATGTGACATGGCCGGCGGGCGTGCCGTCGGCGTCAAAGAGCGCAGCGCCGGCGCGCACCGGCTGGCGGCCTTCCGGCTTCAGCCCGACGCGCTTTTGCGCGGGTCCTCGTTCCACGGCGGCGCGGAGCGCATCGGCGCCGATGAAAGTGCCGGAAGCGCGGATGTCTTTCGGAATAGCCCACATCAAGGCGGCGCTGGCCGGGTCGGTCTCCGGCGTGATGTCCTGGCCATGCAGGCAGAGCCCGGCCTCCAGCCGCAGGCTGTCGCGAGCGGCAAGGCCGATCCACAGCACGCGCTGATCGTCGAGCAGTTTCGCGACGAGATCGCGCGCATCGGCCTCCGGCAAGCCGATCTCGAAACCGTCCTCGCCGGTATAGCCCGACCGGGTCATGAACCAGTTTTTTCGCGGCTCGACGCCGTGCATGAACAGCAGCGAGCCGGTCTCGATGCCGGCACGGGAAAGGGCTGCCCAGGCTTCAGGGCCCTGGATGGCGAGGAAGACGCGGTCGAGCGGCTCGACTCTGACGTCGAAATCCGCGGCAAGCGCACGCAAATGCTTTTCGTCGGCGACGGCGTTGCCGGCGTTGGCGACCACCATGAAGCGCTGGTCGCCAAGCCTGGTAACGATCAGATCGTCCAATATCCCGCCTGCTTCATTGAGGAAGAAGGACAGTTTGGATTGCGAGATTTCGAGCGCGCCGGCGTCCAGCGGGCAGGCGCGGTTGAGCAAGGCAACCGCTTCCGGCCCGCTGATTTCGAACAGCTTCATATGCGAGATGTCGAACAGGCCGGCCAGTTCGCGGGTGTGAAGGTGTTCCTTCATGACGCCGGCCGGATAGGTCAGCGGCATCGACCAGCCGGCGAAGGCGCCAAAGCGCGCACCAGCGGCTACATGGATATCTTCGAGGGGAAGGTGTTTGCTGTCGTCGCCCGTCATGTCATCTCCAGAGTCGCACGCAATCGGTCGCGAATGGCGACCAGTCCGTGCCCCTCTGTCTGAAGCCTGAGAGACTTGCGCAGCCGGAACTCTGTCAGCGGCGCTTACACCTTCGGCGCGGGGGCAAGCCCCGACTTTCCAGAGTGTCTTTCCCGTCTACGGTTCTTTTGCCTGAGAGATTTCGGGCGATTTCCCCTTCGGCGGCAGCTTTCGCTGCTCTCTCCCGCAAACAGGTAGGACTCAGACCCTGAGTCCTCGACACGCCATCCATAGCTTGTGCGCGACGGCTTGTCACCTGTCAGCGACATCTAAAGCGCGTCGCGCTGTGGATGCGCTTTAGATCCTTGTTTTGATGCATGTCGTTCTCTCAAAACCGCGGCACACCTTGGGCGACATGCATTCGCCGACAAGTCTTCGCTAACCACGCCGTTTGCCGGTTTTTCAAGACACTGCTGATATGTTGGCGGGCATGACGCTTTAGGGCCGGCAGTGGACGGCGGCGGACGGGGACGACAAATGGGCGAATTGATCATGAGCGCGCCGGTGGCCGGGCTGACCTCGAAAAGCCGCATCGCCGCGGAGGACGTGGCGATGTTGCGCCATGAGGTGTTCGGCGACGGTGTGGTGATGCGCGGCGAGGCCGAGGCACTGTTCGCGCTCGATGCCACGGCGAAGGACAAATGCCCGGAATGGCCGCTTTTCTTCATCGAGGCGGTCACCGACTATATCGTCCACCAGGAGAAGCCGTCGGGCTATATCTCGCAGGACAATGCCGACTGGCTGATCCGCACGATCTCGCGCGACGGCATGGTCGACAGCCGGACCGAACTCGAATTGCTGGTGCACGTGCTGGAGGAGGCGAGATCGTCACCGGGCCAGCTTTGCGTCTATGCACTGCAACAGGTCGCCCACGCCGTCATCGACGGCAAGGGGCCGCTGATGCTCGGTGGTGCGCTGGTTCCCGGGCTGATCGCCAAGGCGGAGGTCGAACTGCTGCGCCGTATCCTTCATGCCCATGGCGGAGACGGCAACATCGCCATCACGCGCGCCGAGGCCGAGGTGCTGTTCAAGATCAACGAGCGTACCGCTCAAGGACATAACGATCCGTCCTGGAACGAACTGTTCGTCAAGGCGATCGCCAATTTCGTCATGTGCTCGGCCGGCTACGAAGCGCCGACGCGCGATGTGGCGCTGCGCCGTGATGCCTTCCTCGAACGCGCCGATCCGGAAATCGGCGGCTTCTTCAGCCGGATGGTCTCCGGCGGCCTTGCCGGCATCATCGAGGCCTACCGGTCCCCTGATGACATCGAGGCCGAGTGGGAAGCCAAGAACAGGGCGGCCGAGGCGCTCGCCCGCCGCGCCGAGACGATCGAAGCCGGCGAAGCCGGCTGGCTGGTCGAGCATATCGGCGTGGACCGGCCTCTATATGAGAACGAACGCGCGCTGCTGACGCTGATCAAGCATGCCTCGCCGGAAATCCACCCGGTGCTGAGGCCGCTGCTCGACAAGGTTGCCTGATGTGCTGAGGGTTAAGCGGCTGATCTCAGGGCATTATTTCCCTAAGTGTCAGATACCGCCATACCAGTCGTAGCCATTGTCTTCCCAATAGCCGCCGCGACCGCCGCCGATACTGGCGAAGCCGTCGACCAACTCGATCTTGTAGAGATATTTCGGCATCTTATAGCCGAG
Source organism: Mesorhizobium sp. M0496 (assembly GCF_040321205.1). NCBI lineage: Bacteria > Pseudomonadati > Pseudomonadota > Alphaproteobacteria > Hyphomicrobiales > Phyllobacteriaceae > Mesorhizobium > Mesorhizobium sp. M0496. Next base: position 176,369 of record NZ_JAMYRC010000004.1, read on the forward strand.
CTGCCGTTCGACGCGGACGCGCAACGGCGCGCCGTTCTCAACCGGCAGCGGCTTGCCGTTCACGCCATAGGCGAGGATCGTCTGCGGGTGACGGGCATCGATCAGGTCGATGGAGCCGTAATATTTGATGTCGCCGGAAAGGCTGCGGTCGATCGTGTCGAGGCAATGGAACATGACGTAGCGCGCCTGCGGCTTGACCACCGCCTGGTCCAGCACCAGCGACAGCGGTGTGCCGGTCCATTTGGCGATGCAGCTCCAGCCTTCGACGCAGTCATGGCGGGTAATCTGGGTGCGGCTCGGCATGTTCATCAACTGCTCGCGGCTGAGCGACAGCGGCTTTTCGACCAGGCCTGAAACTTCCAGCCGCCAGTCGGCGAAGTTGTTGGCGAGCAGGCCCTTGTAGACGTCATCATCGGGCGCCGTGACACCGTTCGGCCGCTGCGGCTGGCGGATGTCGGCTTCAGTGAATTCGGGCGCCAGGGCGTTACGTCCGGCGAGCAGGCGCTGTGCCCGGTATGTCAGGTCATTGGCGTTTTCGAGGAAACTGCGCAGGCCGCTGCCAACGCTCAACTGGCTGTCGAAGGCGTCGCAGCCCGACAGCATGATGCCGGAGGCACCGAGGCTGGCACCGGTCAGGAATTTGCGGCGGCTGATCTCAAACTTCGCCATGTCAGGCACTCCTCTCGGCAGTTTTGTCGTCCTGAGCGGGAGGATCCGTGCGGTACCAGCCGGTAATGATCGAGCGCAGTTCGTTGATCGGGCCGGCGGCCAGGATCATCAGGATATGGACGACGAAGAAGACGACCAGCAGCACCATCACGGTGAAATGGATGGTGCGTGCCGTCTGCCGGCCACCGAGCAGATCGTTGAGGAACGGCAGCACCGAGTTCATGCTTGGCGACATCGCCAGGCCGGTGATGATCATCAGCGGCAGGAGGACGAACAGCACGCCGCCATAAGCCATCTTCTGCAGCGTGTTGTACTCCCGGGTGTGGTGGAATCTGAGCTTGGCGTGATCGATGATGTCCTGCGGCAAGCGCTTCAGGTCGTCGAGGCGTGGTGCGAGGTCGCGGCGCAGATGGCCGTTCACGGTGCTGGCGACGAACCAGACGATCAAGGTCGTGGTCAGTATCCAGGCGAAGAAGAAATGGACGACACGGGCGGTGCCGAGGTCGTAGTAGGACGGGATGGTCGCCCAGGACGGAAAGGCGCGGGATGTCTCCTGGCCTGCCGGCCCCGACCAGCCGAGCACTCCTGTGGTGTCGAAGCGATGCCCAAGGATCTCGGTGTAGCCGCGTGGCCCGACGTTGGTGTTCTCGGCGCCGATGGCGAAGATGGTGTTGTTGTAGCCAAAACCAGACTCCTTGCCGATATAGAGCTGCGGGCGGGCATTGAAGATCTGCAGGCCGGACAACAGCATGAAGAACAGCGAGATGGCCCAGAGCCAATGCGTCAGCCGCGTCCAGCGCGACTGCCGGTAGATCAGCGGTTTTTCGTTCGACGCCGAAGCACCGGGATCGGCGGCGGATTGGCTTCTGGCAACGGATTCCATCTTGTCTCGTCTCCCGGCCTCACGGCGTGGCCTGCACGTTCATTGTCCTCCTGATACGTCGCGATCCAAACCAATGTTTCATCCGATCACGGATTTATTACGGAGCGCCCAGGCTGACGGCGAGATTGACGGCGGCGGCGACGATGACCGTGTTGAAGAAAAACGACAGGATCGAATGGACAAGCACGACACGTCGCATATGCGTCGTAGAGATGTTGGTGTCGGCGGTCTGCGCCGTCATGCCGATAACCGTCGAGAAGTAGAGGAAATCCCAGCCTTCCGGCCGTTTGTCGCCCGGGAACAGCAGTCCGCCGACCGGAACCTTCTTCTTGGTCTCGGCGTCGACCGTATCGCCGTCCATCCAGTAGACGTGCGCATAATGGAGCGCCACCATGGCATGGATCGTGAACCAGCCAAGCGGGATCGACAGCAGCGCGAAGATCAATTCGATAGGGTGGGTGCTGTCTTTCTCATTGATCAGCTGAAACAACGAGAAGGTGGCAACGCCGACGACGACCAAAGTCACCGCGAAGATGACCAGCATCGGCTGGTCGGTGGCGCGCGCATTCTTGCTCAGATACCTGCCGGTGAATTTCGGCATCTGGGTGACGACAAGAATGACGTAGGTAGCAAAGAATGCGTTGGCGCCGATCGAATAGGCGAGCGAGGCATGAAGCAGCAACGCCACGGCAAGCGCCACGACGCCGAAGCAGGCCGACACCGCAAACAGCATGTGGCGCTGCAAGGGAGGCTTCATCGGGGTTTCAGCAGCCATGGCGGTTCCAACCTTGGATGGCGCTCGGTTTCTACTGCGGTGTGGCGGATTTGAGCGCCCGCCGCAAGATGCGGTCGAGTTCGCCGAGAAACCGCGAACGGTCCTGCGGCGCGAAGCTGGCATTGTAGCCCTTGCTTTCGCCTGTCTCGCGCAAATGCTGCTTGAGGTCGCGCATCGCCACCGCCATGCCGATCGTTTCCGGCGTGAACGGACGTCCGGTTGGCCCAAGCACATGCGCGCCAAGCGCCACCGCGCGGGCGGCCAGCGGAATGTCCGCGGTGATCACGATGTCGTTGGTCCGCGCATTGTCGACGATCCAGTCGTCGGCGGCGTCGGCGCCCTTGGACACCACGACATTGCGGATCATCGGGTCGCGGGAAGGGCGCAAGCCACCATTGGAGACGTAAGTGACAACGATGCCATGGCGCTCGGCGACCTTTTCGACCTCGGCCTTGACCGGGCAGGCGTCGGCATCGACGTAAATAGCAGGTGCTGGCATCGCTGGTTCCAATGAGCATGGGGCCAGACGATTTCGTCCGGCCCCATGGATACAATCCGATTAGATACTAAGCCGGCAAGGCGCCGGACTTCTTCGCCGTCCAGGTGGCGATATAGTCCATCAGGCCGGGATTGAGGCAGTCATAGGGTTCGAGCCCGATCGACCTCAACTGGGCGCGGATGCCGTCCATACGGCTTGGATCGACGCCGGATTCGATGATCGACGAGACAAAGGCGGTAAAGCCCGGAGGTGACCAGCCGTCCTCCTCGAAGCGCTCCGGATGGATGAAGGAAAGCCCCTTGAACGCGTGGTCGCGCTCGACCGGTCCGTGCATGTGGACGCCGCAGCCGGTGCAGGCATGCCGCTGGATCAGCGCCGAGGGGTCGACCACTTTGAGCTTGTCGCCATTCTCGGTGACCGTCACGTCGCTCGTACCGGCAACCGCCACGACCGAGAACAGGGCCCCTTCGGGCTTCCAGCATTTGGTGCAGCCGCAGGCGTGGTTGTGGGCGATTTGGCCCTTGACCTTAACCTTGACCGGATTGCTGGTGCAGGCGCAGACCAGCGTGCCGCCGGCAAAGCTTGCGCTTTCCCTGGGCAAGCCATTGTCGATTTTCGGATGCAGTTTCTCCGCCATGTTTTTCTCCTCCCAGTTGTGAGCCACAGAGGTCGCAGGCCGGTTGGTCGGCGGCTTGTGGTCTTCTTCAGTAAACGACGACGCTTCGGATCGATTTGCCCTCATGCATGAGGTCGAAGCCCTTGTTGATATCCTCGAGCTTCAGCGTGTGGGTGATCATCGGGTCGATCTGGATCTTGCCGTCCATGTACCAGTCGACGATCCTCGGCACATCGGTGCGGCCGCGCGCGCCGCCAAAGGCGGTGCCCATCCAGGTGCGCCCGGTGACCAGCTGGAACGGCCGCGTCGAAATCTCCTGGCCGGCGCCTGCCACGCCGATGACCACCGACTTGCCCCAGCCGCGATGCGAGGCTTCCAGCGCCTGACGCATCACCTTGGTGCTGCCGGTGCAGTCGAAGGTGTAGTCGGCACCACCGATCTGGTCGGCGCCGCGCTTGGTCATGTTGACGAGGTGGGGCACGACATCGCCGTCGATCTCCTTCGGATTGACGAAATGCGTCATGCCGAATTTCTCGCCCCAAGCCTTCTTGTCGTTGTTCAGGTCGACGCCGATGATCATGTCGGCGCCGGCAAGTTTTAACCCCTGGATGACATTCAAGCCGATGCCGCCGAGGCCGAAGACGACCGCGGTCGCGCCTTGCTCGACCTTGGCGGTGTTGATCACAGCCCCGATGCCGGTGGTGACGCCGCAGCCGATGTAGCAGATCTTGTCGAAGGGGGCGTCGGGATTGACCTTGGCCACCGCGATCTCAGGCAGCACGGTGAAGTTGGAGAAGGTCGAGCAGCCCATGTAGTGGAAGATCTTGTCCTTGCCGATCGAAAAGCGCGACGAGCCGTCCGGCATCAGGCCTTGGCCCTGGGTGGCGCGGATCGCCGTGCACAGGTTGGTCTTGCGTGACAGGCACGACGGGCACTGGCGGCATTCGGGCGTGTAGAGCGGGATGACGTGGTCGCCCTTCTTGACCGAAGTGACGCCCTTGCCGACATCGACCACCACGCCGGCGCCCTCATGGCCGAGGATGGCCGGAAACAGGCCTTCGGGATCGGCACCCGACAGCGTGAACTCATCGGTGTGGCAGATGCCTGTCGCCTTGATCTCGACCAGCACCTCGCCCTCGCGCGGACCATCGAGGTCAACCTCCATGATCTCCAGCGGCTTTCCGGCGGCGACAGCAACTGCGGCGCGGGTTTTCATGGGGCAGTTCCTCCAATGCGAATTTTTTTCCAAGGTTTCAGGTTTTATCGACACGATCAACTGGAAGCTGGTGCCTGGACTGGGCCACAGCGATGAATTGGAATCGCAAATCGATTGAAAAGCAGTGATTTGCATGGTCGGCTTGACCCCGCAAGCACAGGCCATAAAAGGAACGGCCGACCCGAGGGATAACATTCCGCATGTTCACCAAGATCCTGATCGCCAATCGTGGCGAGATTGCCTGCCGTGTCATCAAAACGGCGCGCAAGATGGGCATCGCCACGGTTGCCGTCTATTCCGATGCCGATCGCGATGCGGTGCATGTCGAGATGGCCGACGAGGCGGTGCATATCGGGCCTTCGCCAGCGGCGCTGAGTTATCTCGCGCCTGAAAAGATCATCGCCGCCTGCAAGGAGACGGGCGCCCAGGCCGTGCATCCCGGCTATGGCTTCCTGTCCGAGCGGGCGGCCTTCTGTGAGGCGCTGGAAGCGGAAGGCATCATTTTCATCGGTCCAAAACCCAAGGCCATCAAGGCGATGGGCGACAAGATCGAATCGAAGAAGTTCGCCAATGCCGCCAAGGTTTCCACCGTGCCCGGCTGGCTCGGCGTCATCGAGAATGCCGACCATGCCGAAAAGATCGCCGGCGAGATCGGCTATCCGGTGATGATCAAGGCTTCGGCCGGTGGCGGCGGCAAGGGCATGCGCATCGCCTGGAGCCGGTCGGAAGTGCGCGACGGCTTCGACCGGGCGCGCTCGGAGGCCAAGAGTTCGTTTGGTGATGATCGCGTCTTCATCGAGAAATTCGTCGTCGATCCGCGCCATATCGAAATCCAGGTGCTGGCCGACGCGCATGGCAACGCGCTCTATCTCGGCGAGCGCGAATGCTCGATCCAGCGCCGCAACCAGAAGGTCGCCGAAGAGGCGCCGTCGCCGTTCCTCGACGCCAAAACGCGCAAGGCCATGGGCGAGCAGTCCGTGGCGTTGGCCAGGGCTGTCGACTACCAAAGCGCCGGCACGGTCGAGTTCATCGTCGACAAGGACAAGAACTTCTATTTCCTTGAAATGAATACACGATTGCAGGTCGAGCATCCGGTGACGGAACTTGTCACCGGCATCGATGTGGTCGAGCAGATGATCCGCATAGCGGCCGGCGAAAAGCTCGCCTTGAAGCAAGGCGATATCAAGCTGAACGGCTGGGCGGTGGAAAGCCGGCTCTACGCGGAAGACCCGTACCGCAATTTCCTGCCCTCGATCGGCCGGCTGACGCGCTACCGGCCGCCGGAAGAAGGCCAATTCGGCGATGTCGTCATCCGCAACGACACCGGCGTCACCGAAGGCTCCGAAATTTCGATGTTCTACGATCCGATGCTGGCCAAGCTGTGCACCTGGGCGCCGACGCGTCTGGAAGCCATCGATGCAATGTCGGAAGCGCTCGACAGTTTCGTCGTCGACGGCATCGAACACAACATCCCGTTCCTGGCGGCGCTGATGCAGCATCCGCGCTGGCGGGAAGGGCAGATATCGACCGCTTTCATATCAGAGGAATATCCCGACGGTTTTGCACCTGTCGTACCGAACAACGATGAGAAAGCCGTGCTGGCGTCGATTGCGACGGCGGTGGAACTGCTGCGCCGTGATCGGCTCGACCGGCTGGGCGGGCGGCTGGCGCCGCATTCGGGAGCGCTGAAGCGCGACTGGGTGGTGAAGATCGGCGATGATTATCTGTCGGCGTCGATCCTCGAGGGCATGATTTCCATTCCGCTGGAAATCGATCTGTCGATTGAGGGCGGCAAAGCACTGACCGTTGCATCCGACTGGCGGCCGGGCGACCTGATCTGGCGCGGCACGGTCGGCAAGCGCAAGGTTACAGCGCAGATCAGGCCGGTTGCCAATGGCTTTCGCATCGCCTGGAAGGGCATGTCGGTGACCGCGCGCGCCATGCTGCCGCGCACCGCCGAGCTTGAAAGGCTGATGCCGGAAAAGATTGCGCCTGACACGTCGAAACTGCTGCTTTGCCCGATGCCTGGCCTTGTCGTGTCGATTGCCGTTGCCGTAGGGCAGGAGGTCAAGACTGGCGAGACGCTCGCCGTGGTCGAAGCGATGAAGATGGAAAACGTGCTGCGTGCCGAACGTGACCTTGTCGTCTCCAAACTCAACGCCAAGCCGGGCGACAGCCTTGCCGTGGACGCGGTGATCATGGAGTTTGCGTAAAGGCTCGCCGGGCAGGCAGCCTGTGATCAGCAATGGTTTATGCTGGACTGGCATCACGCGGTCCCGGACAATACATCTCCATCGACTCAAGGACCTTCACGCAGCACCATGGCCGACGAAAAACTTCCCCGCGATCCCCTGAAGCGCGAAGCCGCAATAGCGGCAGCGCGGCCGGAGGCACCCGCTCGGCCCTTCGTCCATCTGCGCGTACATTCGGCCTATTCGCTGCTGGAAGGCGCCTTGCAGATTAGCAAGGTGGTCGCTCACGCGGTCAAGGATGAAGCCCCGGCCATTGCCGTCACCGACACCAACAATCTGTTCGGCGCGCTGGAATTCGCACAGAAGGCGGTGAAGGACGGCATCCAGCCGATTATCGGCTGCCAGACCGCGCTCGCATTCTCCGGTGAAAACAGCGACGGCCAGCGCGACCGCAGGCGGCAAGGCCCCGATACGCGGCCGGTCGTCCTGCTTGCCGCGACCGAGGCCGGCTATTCCAATCTGGTCAGGCTGGTCAGCCGCGTCTACCTCGAAACGCCGCCAGGCGAGGCCGTGCACCTGACCACCAATATGATGCAAGGCTATTGTGACGGGCTGATCTGCCTCAGCGGCGGGCCGCGCGGACCGATCGGCATAGCGCTCAAGGAAGATCGCCGCGACCTGGCCGAGGCTCGGCTTTTTACCCTCAAGTCGATGTTCGGCGACAGGCTCTATGTCGAGCTGGACCGGGTTTCCGGCTATGACCGGGTGATCGAGAAATCCTCGATCGATCTGGCCTACGCTCATGAATTGCCGCTGGTCGCCACCAACGAGGCGTTCTTCTCGGCGCGCGACGATTATGATGCGCATGACGCGCTGATCGCCATCGCCGAGGGCTCTGTCGTCGCCGTCGACAACCGCCGCCGGCTGTCGCCGGACAATTTCCTGCGCAGCCAGGCGGATATGGCGCGGCTATTCGCCGATCTGCCGGAAGCGATCGACAACACCGTCGAGATCGCTCTGCGCTGTTCCTACTATCCCAGGAATCGCAACCCGATCCTGCCACGCTTCACCGGCGGCGACGTCGCCGACAATGACGCCGCCGTGCAGGCGGAGGCCGACGAACTGGCCCGTCAGGCGCATGAGGGGCTCGACGCGCGGCTGGCAGCGCATGGCCCGACTCCCGGCTACACGGTCGAGCAATATCGCGAGCGGTTGAATTTCGAGCTCGGCATCATCACCAAGATGAAGTTTCCCGGCTATTTCCTGATCGTTGCCGACTTCATCAAATGGGCCAAGTCACAGGGCATTCCGGTCGGACCGGGCCGTGGTTCGGGCGCAGGTTCCCTGGTCGCCTATTCGACGACCATCACCGACATCGATCCGCTGCGCTTCTCGCTGCTGTTCGAGCGCTTCCTCAATCCCGACCGCGTGTCGATGCCCGACTTCGACATCGACTTCTGCCAGGATCGCCGCGAGGAGGTCATCCGCTACGTCCAGCAGAAATACGGCCGCGACCAGGTCGGCCAGATCATCACCTTCGGTACGCTGCAGGCACGCGCCGTGCTGCGCGACGTCGGCCGCGTGCTGCAGATGCCCTATGGCCAGGTCGACAAGCTCTCCAAGATGGTACCGCAGAACCCGGCCAATCCGGTCAAGCTCGCCGACGCCATCGCCAACGAGCCGCGCTTTGCCGAAGAGGCCGAGAGGGAGCCGATCGTCCAGACGCTGCTCGACATGGCGCAGAAGCTGGAGGGCCTCTACCGGCACGCTTCGACACACGCCGCCGGCATCGTCATCGGCGACCGGCCGCTGTCGGAACTGGTGCCGATGTACCGCGATCCGCGCTCGGACATGCCGGTCACCCAGTTCAACATGAAATATGTCGAGCAGGCCGGGCTGGTGAAGTTCGACTTCCTCGGCCTGAAGACCCTGACGGTGCTGGAGACAGCGGTGAAACTGATTCGCCGTCGCGGCATCGAGATCGACCTGGCGACGATCCCGCTCGACGATCCCGAGACCTACGCCATGCTGTCGCGCGGCGAGGTGGTCGGCGTGTTCCAGGTGGAAAGTGCCGGCATGCGCAAGGCGCTGATCGGCATGCGGCCCGACTGCATCGAGGACATCATCGCGCTGGTCGCGCTCTACCGGCCGGGGCCGATGGAGAACATTCCGACCTACAATGCCAGAAAGCATGGCGAGGAGGAGATGGCGTCGATCCATCCCAAGATCGACCATCTGGTGAAAGAGACGCAAGGCGTCATCGTCTACCAGGAACAGGTGATGCAGATCGCGCAGGAGCTTGCCGGCTACTCGCTCGGCGAAGCCGATTTGCTGCGCCGCGCCATGGGCAAGAAGATTCGCGCCGAGATGGACAAGCAGCGCGAACGCTTCGTTTCGGGCGCGGTCGAGCGCGGCGTCGGCAAGCCGCAAGCCGACTTCATTTTCGACCTGCTGGCCAAGTTCGCCGACTATGGTTTCAACAAGTCGCACGCCGCGGCTTACGCGGTCGTCTCGTACCAGACCGCCTATCTCAAGGCGCATTATCCGGTCGAGTTCCTGGCGGCGTCGATGACGCTCGACATGGGCAACACCGACAAGCTCGCCGATTTCCGCCAGGATGCGCTGCGCCTCGGCATCGAGGTTCTGGCGCCGTCGGTGATATCGAGTTTTCGTCCGTTCGAGGTCGGTGAGAACCGCATCTACTATTCGCTGGCCGCGCTCAAGGGCGTCGGCGATACGGCAGTCGAGCACATCGTTGCCCAGCGTGGCGAAAAGCCGTTCAAGAACCTCGCCGATTTTTGCGAGCGGGTCGATCCGAAGATCGTCGGCAAGCGCGTCTTCGAAAGCCTGATCATGGCCGGTGCGCTCGACTGCTTCGGCCATGATCGTGCGTCGATGCTGGCGGGCGTGGAACGCATGATGGGGCTGGCGTCGCTGGCACAGCAGAACGCGGTCTCCGGCCAGCACGACATCTTCGGCGCTTCGCTCGGCGCCCAGTCGCAGGCGCTCAATCTGCCGGCGACGGAACCGTGGCTCGCCGCCGACCGACTGCACCGCGAATTCCAGGTGGTCGGCTTCTACCTCTCGGCGCATCCACTCGACGAGTACAAGGCGGCCCTGCAGAAGATGCGGGTGCAGACGTGGGCCGAGTTTTCGGCGGCCGTCAAGCGCGGTGCCGCCGCCGGCCGTCTAGCCGGCACGGTGACATCCAAGCAGGAACGCAAGACGCGTACCGGCAACAAGATGGGTGTCATCGCCTTTTCCGATACATCCGGCCAGTACGAAGCCGTGCTGTTTTCGGAAGGACTGGCGCAATATCGCGACCTGCTCGAGGCCGGCCGCTCCGTCGTCATCACGGTCGCGGCCGAGGACAGGCCCGAAGGCGTCAATCTGCGCATCAACTCGGTACAATCGCTAGAGGACGAGGCAAGCCGCATCCAGAAGGCGCTGCGCATCTTCGTGCGCAACGCCGCGCCGATCAACACACTGGCTGGGCAGCTTGCCGTCAGGGGCGAGGGCCAGGTGAGCTTCGTGCTGATCAAGGAAGAAGGCGAGGGGGAAATCGAGATCGAGCTGCCGAACCGCTACCGGATCTCCCCACAGATCGCCTCGGCGATGCGAGCGGTGCCGGGCGTGGTCGAAGTGGAATTGGTGTGACCCCCGCTCTTCCGGGCTGGCTGCATTTCGCCGGGCGGTTCCTGCAGCGAACGCCACCGCAATCATCATGAAAGCGGCAGGCACGGGCGGATCACAGGCGGTTTCAACCCTGGCCCGGCTGCGCGACTGGCTGCGCAAGCTCTATCACGGGCGCACGCCGGCGGCTTTCCGGTTCCAGGTGGTGGCTGTCGTCATCGACCTCGCCATCATCGTTTTCTTTATCGCGACGCCGGTTCTCCAGGATAAGCCGTCATTCCTCTGGCTCGACTATTCGGCGGCCGCTCTCGTCGCTGCGGACCTGGTTGCCCGGCTGCTGGCTTCCAACGACATGCTGCGGCTGATGAAGCAGCCGACATCGTGGGTCGATGTCTTCATCCTGTTGACGCTGCTGATGCCGACGGCGTTGGCCAATCTCGCTTTCCTGCGCATCCTGCGGCTGTGGTCGCTGTCGCGCAGCGGTTCGCTCTGGCGGCATTTCGAGATGCGCGGCTTGCGGCCCTGGCGCGAAGCGAGCCAGGCGGTCATCAACCTTTTGACCTTTCTGTTCGTCGTCACCGGCTTCGTCTACACCTTCTTCTTTCGCACCGGCGCCGGCCTCGAAAACTACATCGACGCGCTTTATTTCACCGTCGCCACGGTAACGACGACCGGCTTCGGCGACATCGTGCTGCCGGGCATGGCCGGCAAGCTGACGGCGATCGTCACCATGATCATCGGCATATCGCTGTTCGTCAGGCTGGCGCAGGATCTTCCGGCCGGCCAAGGTGTTCTTTCCCTGCCCGCAATGCGGCTTGCAACGGCATGAGCCGGATGCCGTGCATTGCAAGGCCTGCGGCCATCTTCTCAACATCCCCGACGAGGGAAACTGACCAGCGGCGGTGTTACGACGCTACCACGTCGGCCGGCCTTATCGCCTTGCGCTGGAGATTGAGCAGATTGCCCATCAGGATCAGCAGCGCGCCGCTGGCGGTGAAGGCGTCGGTCTGTTCCTGACACAGCAACCAGCCATGGCATACTGGATGTGCCGCTCTTACGACGAGAGCATAAAATTCCGCCAATTACTTGATGAACCACATAATCCGCCGACGGGCACGGCTCTCGTATATCATTGACTAACTTGTTCTTGATAGTGTTGCTGCTAGGCAGCGGAAATGTTGGGCGTAGCCTGGTTGTCAGTAAGGCCTACGATGGGCGGAGCGAGGCACGATGATCGCGAAGGCAGATTTTGCGGGGGTCCAGACCGATCTGAATGTCCCGCGCGCCGATGATGCGGGGGCGCCTCTCGTATCGGCCATTATTCCTTGCCTGAACGAAGAGCGCACGCTCGGCATCTGCATCCAAAAGGCTCTCGATGCTTTTGCAAAGCGGGGTATCGAGGGCGAGGTGGTCGTCGGAGACAATGGGTCGAGCGATCGGTCGGTTGAGATTGCGGAGTCCCTCGGTGCGCGCGTCGTGCACCAGGGGGTCAAGGGATACGGCGCGGCGATTAGCGCGGCGGCTAAATCTGCACGAGGCAAGTATCTCATCATGGCGGATGCAGACGATTCCTACGACTGGAGCAGCCTCGGAGATTTCATCGACGCATTGGAGCATGGTGCCGAACTGGTCATCGGTGATCGCTTTGCGGGCGGTATCGAGCCGGGCGCCATGCCTCCGCTGCATCGATATCTCGGCAACCCGGTGCTTTCAATGATTGCCCGTTGGCTTCACCATTCTTCGATACACGATTTTCATTGCGGCATGCGCGGGTTGACCCGCGATGCGTTTCTGAGGATAGGCGCGCGCTCAACCGGCATGGAATTCGCCTCGGAGATGGTCATCAACGCGCATCGCGCAGGCCTCGTGATCCGTGAGGTACCGATCAAGCTCTATCCGGACAAGCGTGGCCGTCCACCCCATCTGCGCTCATTCCGTGACGGTTGGCGACACCTGCGACTGATCGTAGCCCATGCACCCGATACCATGTACCTTATACCGGGACTGACCTTGCTGGTGATTGGCATTGCTGGCCTTGCGATCCTCGCTGCGGGGCCTGTCCGGATCGCCGGGTGGTATTTCGGAATTCACTTCGTCGCACTCTCGGCAATGGCGACACTGATTGGTCTTTCGGCGATCCTTTTTGGCATGCTGGCCAAGGTGGCGATCGCTATTTATCACCCAGTCCACGGAGGCCGAATCGTGCCCTGGCTGATGCGCGGTCGCCCGTTGGAATGGCTGCTCTTCTCAGGTGGCGTGCTCGCAGTGGCCGGCTTTGTTGCGGACCTGTTGCTGGCGCTGCACTGGATTTTTGTCGGCGGGCCGATGGAGCGGTCGGTGCACCTGACCTTTGTGATCACCACCGCCTGCGTGGCAGGCATGTCCATGGTGTTATCCGGTTTCGTGCTCAAGCTGCTGCTTGATAATTTGGATGACAGGCCGCCCGACTGGCTTCCAGGCGGGAACTCGAGCAGGTAGCTGCGTGGGCGAAAAGCCATTTCTGTCCGTCGTCATGCCGGTCCACGAAGGTGAGGCATGGATTGGCGCGACACTTGAATCGCTGGCTGCTGAGCCGACCGGCGATCTGGAAATAATCGTTATCGACAGCAGTTCGACGAGCGCCACTGCTGCCATCGTCGAACGATTTGCCCACCGATTGCCCCTTCGGCTGCTTCAGCGAAGGGATCTTGCGCCTTGGCAAACAAAGACCAATTTAGGCGTCGAGTTGGCGGCCGCCGATCACGTCTGCATCCTCCACCAAGATGACCTGTGGCTGCCCGGGCGCGTCGAGGCCGCCCACCGCTGGCCCGCGACCTCATCCGAAGCCGGGCTTCATTTGGCCCCGACCGCCATCATTGACCGCTACGGCCGCCGAATTGGGCGCTGGAACTGCCCTTTGCCGGCTGACGAGGTGCTCGGAACTCAATTCCTGCTGGAGCGGCTGCTTGTTCAAAACTTTGTCTCGGTGCCCGCTCCGATATTCCGCAGAACCGCATGGCTGGAATGCGGAGGCATGGATGAGAAACTCTGGTATACGGCAGATTGGGACATCTGGGCGAAGCTCGCCAGTATCGGTCCTGTCGTTTATCACGACGAGATCACTACGGCCTTTCGGGTTCACGGCGGTTCGTTGACTGTAGCTGGATCCCGTGACGTTAGCGAATTCCGGTCGCAAATGCAGATTGTCCTGGAGCGCCATCTTTCCCGGCTTCCGGCGAGCAGCCGACGCTGGGTTGAACCTGCCGCTCTGGCGTCGATCAGCGTTAATGTCTCGCTGGCCGCCGCGTCGGGCGGCGACTTGAGAGCTTTGGTTCGCGCGGCTCGTGCTGTGCTGTCGCTCGGGCCGATGGGAATAAGGCGCTATTTGCGCGACTCGCGGTTGCGCGAGCGTGTTGTGTGCCGGCTTCGCGCCAAACTGACGGGAGCTTTCTGAGGCCGATGCCCAATCCAATTATATCCACGGATGAGCCGATGGAACAGGAGCGTGACGCGGGCATCCGCAAAAGACCGCTTTTGGAACGGGGCTGGCGATACACGCTAGTGGGGTTGATGTGCGCCATTGCGCACAACGCCATCATGATTGTGGTCGATCACTTGGGGGGACATTACCTGCTGGGCATCCTGATCTCATTCCTGGCTGTCACGCCGATCGGATACGGACTGCATAGCCGGTTCACTTTCGCGGAGCCACTTCGCCTGAAGGCATTCACGCGTTTCGCAGGAGGCGTGGTCGCGGCTTATCCGATCTCGGTAGCTATGATGGTCGTCCTCTGTTCCGGCTTCGACCTTAGTGTTCCGATTGCAACCCCAATCGCCACCATCGCCCTATTCGCCTGGAACTTTGCTGCCGCGCACTGGGCTATCCTGCCGCGTCTCCATCTGTACCCCGCTGCCGTGCCGACGGCACCCACTCACCCGGCGAAACGCCAATCAGCAAGAAACGAGGAATAAGAATGCTGGCACCAGGTCAGGTCGCGCGCAGGGTTCTCGGCCGCCATTTTGAGCCGGTCGGCAATGTGTATCGTCGTGTGTTCGTCAACCTCAACCTGATCGCGGATTTTCTTGACGGTGAGTTGCCGAACGGCGCGAAGATCGTGGACATCGGCGGCGGTGACGGCGCGCTTATCGAGCGGCTCCTAAATCGACGCCCTGACCTAGCTGTTACGATGTGCGATCTAGCTCCTTCAATCGGTACATTCTTGAGCGACGTACATCGGGCGAGGGTTGTACTTCTGCCTGCGACTGATCTCACCGAGGTTACTGGGCTTTACGATGCTGTCACGATTTCCGACGTCATCCATCACGTGCCGGTCGATCAACGCGACTCATTTTTCAAATCGCTGGCCAGCAGCTGCGAACGCTGGGCTTGCCGGAAGATCATCTTGAAGGACATTGAGCCGGGCGGCGTGCGCGCCACGCTGTCGCTTCTGGCGGACCGGCACATCACCGGAGACAAGCATGTCGTGCTGTTTTCACGCTCGGACTTTGCCGTCATGGCGCGACGGTATTTCCCAAAGGCGCAGAGGGTATCGGCTGTACCTGACTGGCCGAACTATTGCGAAGTGTTGAGTTGGTAGTCTCTGAACATTTTGACCTGCAGGGATGTCCCGCGATCAATGCCACCGCCCCGGGTTATGAGGGTGTTCGGCGCGATGGTGCGGGCGTACAGCCCGTTGAATTATTTGGTCGCGATGGTGCCGAGCATACTGGCGATCCGATGACTCTCGGGGCGATCGACAAGCAATTTGTCGATGAATTTGAGCGGGAATGTCAGCGTCAAGACCGCTCCTTTCGCCAACATGTAGCGGGTCCGGTTCTCCCGACCCACTATCACGCCGACGTACTCGGAAAGGATGTTGACGATTGCGCTCGTCGGTCCCTGATGCGTTTGAACCTCAACCCTTCCGAACCGCCGAAGAAGCTGCTCGATCCCGTCTTTCGTGAAGTTGCAGTAATGGGCAGGGTAGCCATGGTAGGGAAACAAGAACGGGTTGATGCACAGCAGCTTGCCGCCTGGTTTTAGGACGCGGAGCACTTCATCAACGACCGCAGCCGGATTGGGAACATGCTCGATCACGCTGTCCAGAATGATGTAATCGACTGAATCGCTCGGGAGTGGGGTGCGCTCAATATCCGCAACGAGATCGACATTCGGCGCCGGGAACAAGTCAATGTTGAGCACATCGGAGCGGATGCGCCGAGCGCCGGAACCGAACTCGATGACTATGGAGTGTGGAGGCACCGATGCTAGAAACGAATTCAGTGTGTCATGCGGTGAATACTCGCTTGTTATGAGCCGCTTCAGCAAATTGTAAAAGCGGGCGCGGGTGCTGGTGCCGGCATACGCCTCTTCATGGAAGCTGGCGTCGAAGCCTTGCCTTGTCGGTGGCTCGGCAAAGAACGGAATGCCTTTTCGAATGGGATAAATGGCTGAGCAGGACTTGCATGTTAGGGCATCGGGGCCTGTCACCAGCGCAGCATAGCAGGCTGGGCAGACAAGACCCGACGTGAATTTCGGTTGCAGCACGCGCGGTCCTTTCGAGTCTCCACACTATTGGGGAGAGCAGGTTACGATGGATGACTATAGGCCTTTCTTAACGAGCGAAGGCTAACAGTTGTTAAAATCCGCTCAGCGCGAGCTAAACGCGCGGACTCTGCAAGAACCCACTACACATGCGCGACCAAACAAAATCACGCAACGCGGTTTCGGCACGGTATTCGACAAGCAACCGCGCCGGGACCGAGGCGAAGCCGCCTCGCCAAACGGGCTGTTTGCGTTTGTGGAGCGGTAGCAGTCGAAGTGGCGAGGTGATGCACTTTCTGGCACGCCGGCGGGCCCTGGCCTGAGCCAGGGTTGGGGGTATCTTGGACACGCAAGAATTTGGACACAGATCAAGCCAGCCATTCGGTCTCGGGCAACGCCCGGCGACGATTTTTCTGAGTGTCCTGATCGCACTTAAGATCGTTTTGCTCTTCACCTTGGCTTGGAATGCTCGCTTCGTCATGGACGAATTCGTCCAACTCGGATGGGCCAAATATTTCTCCAACGGTCTCTTCGATACGATCTGGCACCCCAAGGCGGTCGGCTACGCGGTCTTCTACGAGATCGCCCACCTGATCGGTTGGGATGCCAGGTCGATCCTGCTTGCCGGCCGTATGCAGACTGCGCTGCTGGCGTGCGCGACCATTGCTTTGGTCTACGCATGCGCTCGCGCACTTGGAGAGGATCGGATCCGTGCCTTGGTCATTGTCCTCCTCCTCTTGTGCTTCTCGAATTTCATGGAGCGCATCTTTCGCACCATCGCCGAACCACTGGCAGTGTTCTTCGCGGTGGCGGCGCTGCTGGTCGTCCTGCGGGCACGTGAATTGAGCGGACGGCAGCTTGTCGCTGCCGGCATCCTAAGCGGCCTGTCGTTCCTCGCGACGCAGAAATCGATCTATTTCAATCTTGCGCTTGGCCTTGGTCTGGTCGCCGACGCGGCTTTGGCGAAACGCTATGCGGCAGGCATGGCGCGCGGCGCATGGCTTATGCTGGGATGGGCCGTTCCCATAATCGCCTATTGCTTTATCTTCGGCGGCGCCGACCCTGTTTCCATTGCCAGGAACCTCGTATTCGGTCCTCTTGAGATTGCTGCGCGCGGGGGCGGTGATTATGGGGGGCTGAGGCGATTCGTGTTTCAGACGCTCGCGCGAAACTATGTTCTTTATGTCTTCTGTTTCGCCGGCATGGCTCTGTCCCTGATGCAGATCATGAAACTCGATGAACGAAGGCGAATTGCCCTGATCTTCTCTGTCGTCATCACGGTGCTGGTTTTCGCGCACGACCAGCCGTGGCCCTACGTGTTCATCATGGCGTTGCCATTCATGTCATTATGGTCATTGACGCTGCTCGACGGCGTCGCAGCCCGCGTGCGTTACCTGCGCCTTGCGTGGACAGCGCTCGTCACGGCCATGGCTATAAGCTTCGTTGCCAATGTACTTTACCTTCGCTTCGACAATGCGGCCCAACTTGAACTGGTCGCGCGCGCAGAGTCATTGCTCGCGCCCGATGAGCGGTATTTCGACGGCATCGGGATGCTGCCAAATCGGCAGGAACCGACAACTTTGTGGCTCGATCAGCACTCTATATTCGCGACCTTGCTGGAAGGCAGGAGTTCCGAGGCCTACAATGTCTTTAGCGAGTCTCCGCCGAAGATGATCCTGTGGTCCTACAGAATGGACAAGATCTATCCCGTGGTCGCGCCTCAGATTGCGAACAGTTACGTCAGCGTCGCACCAAATCTCAGAATCGCTGGCAGTCGCCTTCATCCCGGTGAGAAGAAGATTTTCGACGTTCCGATTGCTGGAAGCTATGCACTCTACAGTGCAACCGGGACTCCCTTGCAAGGCTCGGTCGAAATTGATGGCGCCGTGCTTGATCCGCCATTTCACCTCCCGACCGGATCGAAAACCCTGACATTGCAAACCGGGTCAGGCGAAACATTGCTGCTGCCAACAGGTTCGTACGCCGGACACTTCAAGGCGGGCAGTGACAACGATCTTCTATTTGATGGCGTCTATGACTGAGCCGAGTACCGCTCGATCGAGGCGAGTGGCGGCAGTCGTATCGACGCCAGCCAACCTGTCGGATCGTAGCGACCGAACCAGGCAACTGACTGGGCGAATAGCCTTATAGCTGGGAGGCGACGACTTCGGCAGGCTGCGGCGCCTTGCGCTGGAGATTGAGCAGATTGCCCATCAGGATCAGCAGCGCGCCGCCGGCGGTGAAGGCGTCGATCTGCTCGCTATAGAGCAGCCAGCCGATCAGCGCCGACAGCGGCACACGCAGGAAATCCATCGGCGAAATGACGGTCGCGTCGGCATAGCCAAGCGCTCGGGCCATGCAGAAATGCGACGACATGCCGGTGAAGGCGATCAGCACGATCCATGGCCACAGTTCCAGGGGCGGGTTGCGCCACGTATAAAGCGCTGGAACGAGGCCGACCACCGACTGGATGATCAGCATCCAGAAGATGATGCGCACGACGCTGTCCGTTCGCGTCAGCGATTTGACCGTGACCACCGAGATGCCGAAGCAGACGGCGGCACCGAGCACGACGAGATGTCCGGGATCGACCGAGCCGACACCGGGGCGCACGATGATCACCACGCCGATCAGCCCCAGGACGATCGCCGCAAGCTTTGGCCGGGAGAGCCTTTCGCCGAGAAAAATCACCGCCAGGATAGCCGTCCAGATCGGTGTGGTGAATTCGATCGAGATCAGCACGGCCAGCGGGATCAGCGTTAGCGCGTAGAGCCAGGCCGCCTGGCCGGTATAGTGGATGACGTTGCGGGCGATATGGGCGATGGGGCGCTGCGTGCGCATCGCGGCAAAGCCGCCGCTCATCATCACCAGCGGCAGAAGGATGAAAAAGCCGATCACCGAGCGCAGTTCCAGCACCTGGAAGACGTTGAGTTCGGCTGTCGTGGCGCGGCCGGCGACCGACATCGCCAGGAACGAGGCGATCGACAACGCCATCCAGAACGCGGCCTTTGGAATCGAAGGGGTAGGTGTCATGCCGGCTGTGTCGCAGGACGGAGCTTTTGCCGCAATCGCTAGCCGCTGCATTCTTCTGGGCCAGTCGCCAAGGCTGGATGTTGCAAAACAGTCATGCTGCGGGCGGAACCTGAAACGGCAAGGGGCGTTGAGCCCGCGTAGCCAGCCGTGCCTGCGTTGTGAACTGTCCCACCTTTTTCGAGATCGACAAGGAGAGTTTCGATGAGATTATTCGCACAATTCGGCCTTGCTGGATGTCTGTTGGTTGCGGCAGGCACCGCGCATGCCGACGAGGCCAAATTTCTCCAGTCGTTCAGGGGCGATTTCGCCGGCAAGGGTATCGTCAAGGTGACCACAGACGCGCCAACGGTGAATGTGTCCTGTAACTTCAAGTCGAACGCGACGTCGACCTCATTGTCGCTCGACGGCAATTGCCGTGGACTGATTGTGGTGACGCGCGCCATCAGCGCGGATCTGAAAGCCAGCGGTGCCAGATATAGCGGCACCTATGTCGGTTCTCGTACCGGGCCGGCGCAACTCAACGGCAGCCGCTCCGGCAACGCGATCAATGTCGGCATCCGCTGGGCCAAGGAGGTCAATGGTGACCGAAGGGCACAGATGAGGGTCGAGAAACGCGGCGAGAACGGCATGCGGCTGACTGTCGTCGACACCGATCCGAAAACCGGCAAGAGCGTGGTGACGAGCAGGATAGACCTGCAGCGCAGTTGAATCTCAACGCAGCGATATGCAGCGTCACTCCTCGAGTGGTTCCGGCGGGTGGGCGTCGCGGCTCTTGCCGAAGGTATAGCCGGTTTCAACCGCCTTGCGGCCGAACTTGTCGCGCAGGGCGTCGATAGCGCCTTCGGCCATGGCGCGCTTGCGCGACTGGACGTCGACCAGATCGGGCGGGTCGGCCTTGTCGTCGTCCGAGAGGTCGCTGACGCCGATGCCGAGCAGCCGGTATTTCGTGCCATCGGTTTCCTTGCGCAGAAGTTCCACCCCGGTCTGAAAGATGCGGTCGGCGAGCCGGGTCGGGTCGCCGAGTTGGCGGTTGCGCGTGCGCAGCTTGAAATCCTGGGTCTTCAGCTTCAGCACCACGGTGCGCCCGGCAATGCCCGATTTCTTCAGCCGTGCCGAGACCTTTTCCGAAAGGCCCCTCAGCACCGCAACCAGCTCATCCAGCGAAGCGATGTCGGTGTCGAAGGTGGTTTCGGCCGATACGCTCTTGGCGTCCTGGTCGGGGTCGACGCGGCGGACGTCCTCGCCGCGCGAAAGGCGGTAGAGCCGGTCGCCCATGGTGCCGTAACGCCGCATCAGGTCGCCACGGTCCATCTGCTGCAATTGGCCGATGGTGCGGATGCCGTCCCGCTCCAGCGTGGCGTTGAACGCCTTGCCAACGCCCCAGATCATGGTCACCGGCTGTACCGCCAGGAAGCCGACCGCCTCGGCTTCGCCGATGACCGAGAAGCCGCGCGGCTTGCGGAAGTCCGACGCTATCTTGGCGAGGAACTTGCAATAGGACAGGCCGGCCGAAACGGTGATGCCGATCTCCTTCTCGACCGCCAGCGCGAAGCGCGCCAGCACCACCGCCGGTGGCAGGCCGTGCAGCCGTTCGGTGCCGGCGAGGTCGAGAAACGCCTCGTCGATCGACAGCGGCTCGACCAGCGGCGTCAGCGCCTGCATCATGGCGCGCACCTCGCGGCCGACGCGCACGTATTTTTCCATGTTGGGGCTGATGACGACCGCCTCGGGGCAGGCTTCGAGCGCCTTGAACATCGGCATTGCCGAGCGCACGCCCTGGATGCGGGCGATGTAGCAGGCGGTGGAGACAACACCGCGCTTGCCGCCGCCGATGATCAGCGGCTTGTCCTTGAGCGCCGGATTGTCGCGCTTTTCGATCGCCGCATAGAATGCATCGCAATCGATATGAGCCAGATGCAGCCGGTAAAGCTCGGGATGACGCGCGAGCCTTGGACTGCCGCAGCGCTCGCAACGGCGCGTTTCGCTGCGCTGAAATGTCAGGCAGTCGCGGCAAAAACCGTGGTGAGGATTGTTGACAGGAGCCGCCATTTGTGGGAACATAAAGAGAACAAACGCAATAGTACGACAGCGCAAGACCAGCGACAAGGGTGGTCTGGGGAGAACGCATGAGCACGACCATAGCGCCATTGACGCCCGCGCTATGGGCGGATTTCGAGGATCTCTTCGGCAAGCAGGGTGCCTGTTACGGCTGCTGGTGCACGCATTTCCGTATGGCGCCGGCGGTGCGCCGCGAAAGCAGCCGGGAGCGCAACAAGGACCACATCAAGGCGCGCATCGAAGCCGGCCCGCCGCCGGGTTTGCTGGCTTTCGAGGATGGCCAGGCGGTCGGCTGGATGCAGATCGGACCGCGCTCCGACGTGCCCGAATGGAACAATCAGGGCAGGGGTTCGGCACCGATCGATCCCGCCGACGCCGCGGATCCGGCCGTCTGGGCAATCTCCTGCTTCTTCATCCGCAGCAAGGCGCGGGGCAGGGGCATCACGCATCGCCTGGTCGAAGGCGGCATCGATTTCGCCCGCAAGAATGGCGCACGGCTGGTCGAGGCCTGCCCGATAGACCTGTCTCGCGATTCGCGCTCGATCGGCCTGTTCGTCGGCTCGTCGCGGGTCTTCGAGAAGGCCGGCTTCGAAAGGCTCGTGGAACGTAAGGCGGGCCGGCCGCTGATGCGGCTCGTGCTTTGATCGAGACGTTCCGCCCTGATAGCGTTGCGGATCCCGCCTTGCGGTTGCGGCGGTAATTTCATACCAGACGAACGAAGCGTTCCTTCTAAAGCGCATGCGCTTCAGGTTTTTTTGTTTATGCATGTCGTTCTCCCAAAACCGGGGACCCACTTTTGGGCGACATGCATTGTGTCAAACGGAGAATTCGCGTGAACCGTACCCTGCCATTCGTTTTCCTCCTTGCGTTGAGTGCACCTGCTTTCGGTCAGACTGTCGACAGTCAGGGTGCGAAGCAATTGTCCGACGACTTGTCCCGCTATGTCGGCAAGCAGGCGATCGACAAAGGCATCCTGAAGGTTTCGCTCGAGGGCAACGCCTACAAGATCCTGTTTGATTTCAAGGCACTTGCCGCATCATTCCCGGAGCAGAAGCTGCTGAAGTTCGACTTCGCTCCCTATGCGCTGATGGTCAAGCCGCGCAGCGATGGGTCCTGGGACGTCTCGATGGATTTCTCGCAAAGCGCTTCCTTCGAGTTCAACGGACCCGAGGGGCTGCAAAGTACGCAGTTTTCGATCAAGGACGGCAAGGGCTCGGGCGTCTACGACCCCAATCTGGCGGCCTTCACCAGCGGTACCAGTTCGATGGCCGGCATGACGATGGCATCGAAGGATGCCAAGCAGCGCATGGAAGCCAGCACTGGCGCCGGCACCGCGACCATTGCCGCGACCAAGTCCGCGACTGGTGGCGTCGATTTCACGACCTCGCAAAAGGTGTCGAGTTTTGTCGAAGCGATCAATTTCGACGATCCAGAGAGCGGGCTGAAATTCCCGGTCACCGTCAGGTCGCCGGAGCTGTCGGTCGAAGCCAGCGGCAAGGGCGTGCGGACAAAGCCGTTGCTCGATCTCCTGGCATTTGCGGTGGCGAATGAAGACGAGGCGACGCTGAAGGCCAACCAGGCGCAGCTCAAATCGCTTCTGCTCGCCGCCTTGCCGCTTTGGGAGCGTGTCGAGGGAACCTACGGCTTCAAGGATTTCGCCGTGGAAAGCCCGGTGGGCAATTTCGGCGCCACCCAGCTCTCCACTGCGTTCGGAAGCGACGGCGTCGCCCAGAACGGCACGATTACCTATGGCATCAAGGCTTCGGGGCTGACCGTGCCGCAGCAGCTTCTGCCGAGCTGGAGCGTGGGGCTGCTACCCACCGACATCGACCTGAACTTCGGCGGCGCCAACATCGATCTCGACAGCATGGCGAAGAAGGCGATCGAGGCCTTTGATCTCAATCAGGATCCGCCATTGTCGGCTGATTTCGGCGAGCAGCTCAAAGCCGACTTCATGGCCAAGACGCCGAAGGTCGTGCTCGGCCACAGCACGGTGAAGAACAAGGACACGGAGATCGCGCTGGAAGGCGAGATGACGTTCCCCGGCGAAAAGCCCGAAGGTAGCGTGACCGTCGATGTCGCCGGCTTCGACAAGATGGTCGAAGGCCTGCAAGAGGCGGCAAAGTCGGAGCCAGAAGTGGCGCAATACGTGCCCGTCGCACTCATGGCGAAAGGGTTTGGCAAGACGCTGCCCGATGGCCGGCTGGAATGGGTCGTCAACGCGAAAGCGGACGGTTCGGTCAGCGTCAACGGCGTCATGCTGAAACCCGCCGATCCGGCCGTGGACGACAGTGTCGATGATGATGACAGCGGGGACGATAGCGGTGACGACAGCGGCGGGGCAGGAGCGAACTGAACCCTTGAGAGCGGGGCTTTAGAGCCCCAGCGCGCTCGCGATCTTCGGCGCGGCCTCATGCCAGTCCTGGACGACGACGACGTTGTCCGGCACCGGCGGCAGGAATGCGCGCAGCGAATTGTCGGCCATCAAGTGGAACAGCTCTGCATCGGCGACCGCATCCTGCACAGACGCCAGATTGCGCGGCTGGTCGTCGACGAAGACGACCGGCCGGCCGGCCTTGCCGCGAAGCTTGGCCACCGCCGGCCCCTTGGCCATTTCAGTGGTCAGAAGCGGGTAGCTCACCCCGAGGGCATCGAGATGGGCGCGGCGCACGGCCCGGTGTCGATGCGGCATAGCCGTAAGCAAGATGATTTCCGCGCGGTCGCCAAGCCCTGCCAAGGCTTCCGAAGCACCTTCCGTGATACTCTGCCAGTCGGCCTGCGCGTCGAAGAAATCGCCTAGAAGTGCGGTGACTTCGGGCTGTTCGACCAGGCGGCCGCTCGCCGTCTCGGCGATGTTTCCGGTCAGCTGAAAGGAGGCCAGCGTAAGATCATAGCCGCGCGCCCTGAGAAAATTCGGAAACGGGCGGATGAATTCGAGCAAGACGTCGTCGACGTCGAGCACCAGCAGCGGACGGTCGTCAGCCACCAGTTCCTCGATCTGGCGCGCGGTTTCGGGATCGTCGCTCATATGGAATGCTCGTGGTTGTCGTCGCCCAGCGGCAGCGCCCGCAAGGCCTTGCCGACAGCAGCCGGCGGCGTGCCGGTTTCCTCGGCAAAGCGCATCAGCGTCGGCTCGTGGGCGAGAATGAACTGCAGGACACCGGCCAGGAAACCCGGCTCGCTGGCAGCCTGACGGATCGAATGCGCCTCGATGCCGGTGATCGCCAGAAAGCGCGGCAGCAGCTCCGGATCGGAGGCGACGAAGCCCAGGGCCTTCACTGCAATCGATTCCGCCTCTTCGCGCATTGACGCTGCGTTTGCCATCACTACCTTCGGTGTGGAATGAGTCTCTCCCGCAGTAATGGCAAGAGTTGCTTGCGGCAAGCCATTAGAGCGTGGCGCGCCCTTTGGACGCGCAAGGACGGGGTGGAATTTGCGCAGTTTTCCAGCCGCGGATTTCCGTTTCGTCAATGATATTGCCGTAAAGTGAAGCAGGGTTTGGTGCGTCTAGACATGGGCGCATGACGGTCGCCTTCGGGCGGAAGGACGACCGGGACGGGATATCGAATGCCGAAGAAGGTCATGATCGTCGAGGACAATGAGCTCAACATGAAGCTCTTTCGGGACCTCATCGAGGCAAGCGGTTACGAGACCGTGCGCACCCGAAACGGTCTGGAAGCGCTGGATCTGGCGCGCCAGCACCGGCCGGATCTCATCTTGATGGATATCCAGCTGCCTGAAGTGTCGGGGCTGGAGGTGACCAAATGGCTGAAGGAGGATGACGAGCTGCATGTCATCCCGGTCATCGCGGTGACCGCCTTCGCGATGAAGGGCGACGAGGAGCGCATCCGCCAAGGTGGCTGCGAGGCCTATATTTCGAAACCGATCTCGGTGCCGCGTTTCATCGAAACCATCAAATCCTATTTGGGCGATGCGTGATGTGCCCTTTCAGCCGAGCCGGAGCCTTGTGAAATGACTGCGCGGATCCTCGTCGTCGACGACATCCCTGCCAATGTGCGGCTGCTGGAAGTCCGCCTGCTGGCCGAATATTTCGAGGTGCTGACCGCTACAAACGGGCCGGACGCGATCGAGACCTGCGAGAACGGCAAGGTCGATGTTGTGCTGCTCGACGTGATGATGCCCGACATGGACGGGTTCGAGGTCTGCCGGCGGCTGAAGAGCGATCCGGCGACATCGCACATTCCGGTGGTCATGATCACCGCGCTCGACCAAGTTTCCGACCGCGTGCGCGGGCTCGAGGCCGGCGCCGACGATTTCCTGACCAAGCCGGTCAACGATCTGCAGCTGATGACGCGCGTCAAAAGCCTGGTCCGCTTGAAGTCGCTGACCGACGAGTTGCGGCTGCGCGCCTCAACGACGCGCAACATCGGCATCGAAGAGTTGCTCAGCCGCAATTTCGCGTCCGAGGACACAATGCCGAAAGTACTTTTGATCGACGAGCGCAAATCATCCGTCGAGCGCATCCAGAAGATGCTGCGCGACCGCGCCGATCTCGATATCTCCAGCGATCCGCATGCCGGCTTCTTCCAGGCCGCCGAGACGTCCTATGAATGCGTGATGATCTCGACGGCGTTCGCCGATTTCGATCCGCTGAGGCTCTGTTCGCAGTTGCGCTCGCTGGATCGAACCCGCTTCGTGCCGATCATCCTGCTGGCGGAGGAGGGTGAGGAGGAACGCATCATCCGTGGCCTCGAACTCGGCATCAACGACTATCTGATGCGGCCGATCGACCAGCAGGAACTGACGGCGCGGCTGCGTACCCAGGTGCGCCGCAAGCGCTACAACGACCAGTTGCGCGCCAGCGTCACCCAGACCATCGAAATGGCGGTGACCGACGGCCTGACCGGGCTGCACAACCGCCGCTATCTCGACAGCCACCTGCAGACGCTGTTCGATCGCGCCGTGGCACGGCGCCGGCCGCTGTCGGTGATGATCACCGACCTCGACCGTTTCAAGGCGATCAACGACGCGCACGGCCATGACGGCGGCGACGAGGTGTTGCGGGAATTTGCGCGACGGCTGCGCAAGAATGTCAGGGGCATCGATCTTGCCTGCCGTTTTGGCGGCGAGGAGTTCGTCGTGGTGATGCCGGATACCGAGGGCGCGGTGGCCGAGAAGGTGGCCGAACGCATTCGCGCCGAAATTGCCCAGGCGCCCTTTGCCATCGGCCAGGACGGCAAGACGATCGCAGTCACGGTCAGCGTCGGTGTGTCGTCGGTGCTGAAGGGCGTGGATACGGTGGCGGCGCTGATGAAGCGTGCCGACCTCGCGCTCTACGAAGCCAAGAGCGGCGGCCGCAACCGCGTCGTTGCCAAGGCGGCCTAATCGGTTCAGCCCCAATTTTCCAGTCAACCCGACAGGGTTACCCGTTTACCTTAATCCAAGCGATTCGCGAGCCTTGGTTAAGAAACTGTTGATTTTCATAAGCTCTTGCGCAAGTGTGAAGGCCAAGACGAAGCCGGCACGAGGATAGACAGCCGGCTCCGATCTCCAGAATACCCCATGATGCTCAGGTCCGCCGCATCTCCTGGGTCCGTGGGGTCGGCCGGCCGGCGCTGGCACTTAGTGGCCTCCTCGTACCGCTGCCAAACGCCGACCGGCCCCCTTCTTTCCAAAAGAACATCAGAGTTCGGTGCCAAGGCACGGAACTCTGCGTTTTTGCGGGTGAAAATCCGGATATCGTCCTCAGGAACTGCCACAGCATATCGTCTTGCGCGACAAGCTTGTTTCGTGGCAACCGACAGCGGAAGAATACCGATCCCTTCCATTTCATACATATGGCGCACCAGGGGCTTGCGGCAAGACCCAGCTCCTCCCGTAAGACAGCGGCCCAAACCAAGGTACGCAAAACGGGAGTGACGATCATGATTTCAGATCATGCGGTGGTGATCGCTGGGGGCGGTCCGACGGGATTGATGCTGGCGGGCGAACTGGCGTTGGCGGGCGTCGACGTCGCCATTGTCGAACGACGGCCGGACCAGAAACTCGCGGGCCTGCGCGCCGGCGGCCTGCATGCCCGAACCATCGAGGTGCTCGATCAGCGCGGGATTGCCGATCGGTTCCTCGCGCATGGCCAGGTAGGCCCGGCCGTGGGCTTTCACATGATCCGCCTGGACATCAGCGACTTCCCAACCCGGCACAATTATCTTTTGGCGCTGCGGCAAAACCACATCGAGCGGATCCTGGCCGATTGGGTCAGCGAGATGAAGGTGCCGATCTATCATGGACAAGAGGTGGCGGGGTTTACCCAGGACGACAGCGGCGTCGATGTCAAACTGTCCAACGGCCACCGGCTGAAGACGACATATCTGGTTGGTTGCGACGGAGGCCGCAGCACCATTCGCAAATCAGCCGGTATTGAGTTCGCCGGATGGGATCCGACGATGAGCTGGATGATTGCCGAAGTCGAGATGTCGGAGGAGCCGGAATGGGGTTTTCGCAGCAACGCCATCGGAATTCATGCCCTGGGTAAGATCGAGGACGGCAAAAAAGTTGGCGTCGTGCTGACGGAACCGGGCCTGGAGGCCCGCGGCGAACCGTCCCTGCGCGAGCTCAGCGAGGCGCTGATTGCCATCTACGGCACCGATTACGGGGTCCACAGTCCGACCTGGCTCTCGCGGTTCACCGACATGACGCGGCAGGCCGCGAAATACCGCGACAGACGCGTCCTGCTGGCCGGCGACGCAGCGCATGTCCACCCGCCGATGGGCGGACAGGGCCTCAACATCGGCGTGCAGGACGCAGTGAACCTGGGATGGAAGCTCGCCCAGGTGGTCAAGCGGACATCACCGGAAAGCCTGCTCGACAGCTATCACACCGAACGCCATCCGGTCGCTGCCCGCGTGTTGCGCAACACGATGGCACAGGTCGCTCTTCGTCGTACGGATGACCGCACCAAGGCATTGAACGACATCTTTGCCGAGTTGCTTGGCATGGAGGAGCCCCGCAAACGGATCGCCGCTGAGATGTCCGGCCTAGGCGTCCACTACGACCTCGGCGAGGGGCATCCGCTGCTTGGGCGGCGAATGCCCGATCTCGATCTGGTCACCGCCAACGGGCCATTGCGGCTCTTCACCTTGCTGCACGAGGCGCGGCCAGTGCTGCTTAACCTCGGTGAGACCGGCAGGCTGGACATCGCACTCTGGGCTGATCGGGTCCGGCTGATCGACGCAAAATATGCCGGTGCCTGGGAGCTTCCCATCTTTGGTGAGGTTGCGGCGCCAACCGCAGTTTTGGTCCGGCCCGATGGCTATGTGGCTTGGGTTGGAGTGGGAACCCAACAGGGACTGCCGGACGCGCTGACGACTTGGTTCGGACCGTCTGCTGCTGCGGGTTAGCAGATACGGTCGAAATGGCCGGCACGATCTCCTGACACGCGTTGTCGCCATCATCAACAGCATGAAAAAGGATGGGCCTCCTGACAAGCAATTGACAGCATCTTTCGTCTGTGCAGAAATTGGTTGGACCATTGGACCACTTGGAGCAGATGTGGACCAGAACAGCCTGCCACCCATTCAGACGACGGCGCGCGACGACGCCGTGCTGAAGGCGTTGGTAGGGTTTGTTCGCGCCGAGGCGTTGCAGCCCGGCGAGAGGCTTCCAACCGAGCGTATTCTGGCCGAGCGGCTGAAAGTGAGCCGCAACACGGTGCGCGAGGCACTGACACGCTGGGAAGGGCTTGGCCTCGTCGAGCGCCGGCAAGGCAGCGGCACCTATCTCAAGGCGGCTGTTTCACCCGACATGCTGCACATGCCGCTGACGCTGGCAGGCGGCAATGATTTCACCTCACTCATGCAGACGCTGGAAATCCGCCGCGCACTGGAGGCGGAGGCTGCGGCGCTTTGCGCAGAACGCGCCAGCCAAGCCGACATCGCCGAGATCGCGCGCAAGCTCGACATCATGGAGCAGGCGTTCCGCACGCGCGACGGCATGTCGTCGGAAGAGGACTGGGAGTTCCACCAGGCGGTCTACCGGGTCTCGGGCAATCCGCTGTTCGAGCAGATCATCGCCGCCATGCATGAGCTGTTCCATCGCTTCTGGGAGCATCCGCTCGGCGTGCGCGACTTCGGCCACGCCAGCTTTCCCTACCACCGCACCATCTACGAACGCATAGCCGCCCGCGACCCGCAGGGCGCCCGCGCCGAAGCGCTCAAGCTGATCGCCACCGTCGAGGACGATCTGAAGCGCGGTGCCGCCAAACTCAAACTTTCGAGCCAGACATGAACGAGCATCCATCAGGTTTCGATCACGACTATCTTGCCGAGGCGGCAACACTGCTGGCTCATGACGAACCCTTCCCCGGCGGTGCGGTGGTGCCGCCGATCTATCAGACCTCGCTGTTCACCTTTGCCAACTATGCCGAGATGGCCGATACCTTTGCCGGCAAACGAAAGCAGCCGATCTATTCGCGCGGCGACAATCCGACGGTGATGGAATTCGAGGCGCGTGTGGCCGCGCTCGAAGGTGCCGAGGCAGCACGCGGCTTTTCCAGCGGCATGGCGGCAATCAGCGCCACCGTGCTTGCCTTTGTTGGCGCCGGCGAGCGCATCGTCGCCGTGCGCAATTGCTATGGCGATGCCTACCGGCTGTTCGAGCGGCTGTTGCCGCGGCTCAACATCAAGGTCGACTACGTCGACGGCTCCGACCCGGATGCGGTGGCTGCGGCACTTCCTGGTGCCAAGCTGTTTTATCTGGAAAGCCCGACCTCGATGATGTTCGAGCTGCAGGACATCGCGCATCTGACGCGGTTGGCCAAGGAGCAAGGCATCGTCACCACCATCGACAATTCCTGGGCGACGCCGGTGTTCCAGAAGCCGATCACGCATGGCGTCGATCTGGTGCTGCACTCGGCCTCGAAATACCTTGGCGGCCACAGCGATACCGTAGCCGGTGTGGTGGCGGGTTCCGCCGGCCATATCAAGCACATCAATGAGCAGACCTATTCCTATCTCGGCGGCAAGCTGTCGCCGTTCGAGGCTTGGCTGCTGCTGCGCGGCCTGCGCACACTGCCGCTGCGCCTGCCGCATCACATGCAAAGCGGCCTGACCATCGCCGAACGGCTGAAAGCGCATGGCAACGTCGAGCGGGTCAACCACCCCGTCTATTCGAACCATCCGGGCAAGGCGACGCTGGCCGGCTATGCCGGATTGTTCTCCTTCGAGGTGACGGACGATATCGACATCCCGGTCTTCGTCGACGCGCTGAAATATTTCCGCATCGGCGTCAGCTGGGGCGGGCATGAAAGCCTGGTCGTCCCGGCCAAGGCGTCGCTGGAGCAGACGCCGGGCCTGAATTCGATGGCGCGCTTCGGCGTCAGCCCCCGAACCATCCGCTTCAATGTCGGATTGGAGAGTGTCGAGGACCTGTGGGCGGATGTCGCCCAGGCCTTCGAAAAAGCCAGAAAATAACAAGCGGGTTCAAAATGGGAGTCTTGAACATGAAGAAACTGACCGTCATGCTTGCCACCGTTGCGGGGCTGGCGATTTCCGCCGGAGGCGCGCTGGCCGATTCGACCCTGAAAATGGTCGAAGTCATCACCAGCCCGCCGCGCACCGAATTCCTGAAAAAACAGATCGCCGAGTTCGAAACGGCCAACCCCGGCATCAAGGTCGAGCTGATCTCGCTGCCCTGGGGCCAGGCCTTCGAAAAATTCCTGACCATGGTGCAGGCCGGCGATACGCCCGACATCGTCGAGATGCCGGAACGCTGGATGGGCCTCTATGCCAACAACGCCCAGCTGGAGGATCTCGGCCCCTATATGGCCAAGTGGGACGACGCCAAGACGCTCGGCGACCGTGCCAAGCAGTTCGGCTCGACCGTCAACAACACCCAGTTCATGATCCCCTACGGCTACTATGTGAACGCGCTGTTCTGGAACAAGAAATTGTTCAAGGAGGCCGGCCTTGATGGCCCGCCGGCGACGCTCGATGATTTCATCGCCGATGCCAAGAAGATTTCCGCGATTCCCGGCAAGTACGGCTACTGCCTGCGCGGCGGGCCGGGCGCCTTCAACGGCATGCACATGTTCATGAACATCGCCGCCGGCAAGGGTGGCTACTTCAACGAGGACGGCACCTCGACGATCAACGAAGAAGGCTCGGTCAAGGGCTTGCAGATGCTGGCCGACATGTACAAGGACGGCCTGGCGCCGAAGGATGCGGTGAGCTGGGGCTTCAACGAAACCGTCACCGGCTTCTATTCCGGCACCTGCGCCATGCTCAACCAGGACCCGGACGCGCTGCTTGGCATCGCCGACAAGATGAGCGCCGACGACTTCGCCGTGGCGCCATTGCCGGTCGGACCGAGCGGCAAGTCCTATCCGACCCTTGGCTATGCCGGCTGGGCGATGTTTGCCAACTCGCAGCACAAGGACGACGCGTGGAAGCTGATGGCGACGCTGCTGTCGCCGAAGGACAATCTGGAATGGGCCAAGGAAGTCGGCGTCGTCCCGATCCACAACGGCGCCGACCAGGATCCCCATTTCAAGACCGAGCAGTTCAAGGGCTGGTTCACGGAGCTGAGCGACAGCTCCAAATATGAAATGGTGACCCCGCCGACGCATCTGGAGAACCTCGGCAACTTCGTCGATCAGGTGGCGATCAAGAACTTCCAGGAAGTGCTTCTCGGCCAGAAGACGGCCAAGGAAGTCGCCGACCAATGGGCTGCCTTCCTGACCAAGGAACAGCAGGACTGGCTGGCGAAGAACAAGAAGTAAGCGCCTTTTCTTCCTTCTCCCCGTTCACGGGGAGAAGGTGTCACGAAGTGACGGATGAGGGGCGGCGCCACGCCTCGATAGGTTCGCGCTGCCCCTCATCTGCCTGCCGGCATCTTCTCCCTGTATTGTGACGGGGAGAAGGACGCTGTCCCCGACGCCGCTCCAGGGAGCCAGATCCTCAGCCCATGACCTACGCCGTGTCCGAAATACGATCCGCCGGCAAGCCGCGTCGCAAGCAGCTATCCCACGCCGCAATCGAGCCATGGCTCTATCTCAGCCCGGCGATCATCCTTCTGGTCGTGGTGCTTCTGGTGCCGCTGGTCATCGGCATCAGCTACTCCTTCCGCAAATTCTCGGCGTTCAAGTCCGAATATGTCGGGCTCGGGCAGTATCAGGCGATGCTGTCGGATCAGGTTCTGGGGCAGGCGCTGGTCAATACGTTGTGGTGGACCGTCGCCAGCCTGTTCTTCCAGTTCTTCCTCGGCCTCGGCCTGGCGCTGCTGCTCGACAAGCCATTCCGGGGCCGCAAGGTGGTGCAAGCCCTGGTGTTCCTGCCCTGGGCGGTGCCGTCCTTCCTGTCGGGCCTGACCTGGGCCTGGCTGTTCAACCCGATCATCGGCCCGTTGCCACACTGGCTGTTTGCACTGGGGTTGAAGGCCGAGCCGACCAATGTGCTGTCCGATCCTTCGACCGCCATGTGGGGGCCGATCGTCGCCAATGTCTGGTTCGGCATTCCGTTCTTCGCCATCACCCTTTTGGCGGCGCTGAAGTCCATTCCATCGGAACTGCATGAGGCGGCGGCCATCGACGGTGCTTCGCCCTGGCAGCGCTTCACCAAGGTGACGCTGCCGTTCCTGGCGCCGACCATCGCCATCACTGTCATGCTGCGCACCATCTGGATCGCCACCTTCGCCGACCTGATCTTCGTCATGACCGAGGGCGGACCCGCCGGCTCGACCAACACGGTGCCTGTCTACATCTATGTCAGCGCCTTCAAATCGCTGGACAAGGGCTATGCCTCGGCGGTGGCCGTGCTGCTGCTCGTCCTGCTCATTGCCTATGCGATCGCGCTGATCGGCATCCGTCGCACGCTGGTGAGGCACGTCTGATGATCGCAGGGCGTTCAACCTCGCAGCGCTTCTTCGGCGGCATCGGCCTTTACGCCGCAATCGCTGCATACGTGCTCTTTGCCCTGTTCCCGATCTACTGGACGCTGAAGATCTCGGTCACCCCGGAGCGGCTTCTCTATTCCGAGGGCATCACCTTCTGGCCATCGCAGATGACGTTGCAGAATTTCGTCACCGTGCTCGAGGCCACAGACTTCCCGCGCTATTTTCTCAACAGCGTCATCGTCTCGGTGTCGACAGCGGCGCTGGTGACGGTCATTGCGACGCTCGCCGGTTATGCCATGTCGCGCTTCACCTTTCGCGGCAAGGCAGCACTTGCGCTGATGTTGCTGCTGACCCAGACCTTTCCGCTGGTGATGGTCATTCCGCCGATCTACCGCGTGATGGGTCAGATTGGGCTGATCAACAGCCTGACCGGGCTGATCATCATCTACACCGCCTTCAACACCGCGTTTGCCACCTTCCTGATGCAGTCCTTCTTCGACGGCATTCCAAAGGACCTGGAAGAGGCGGCGATGATCGATGGCTGCACCCGCGCGCAAGCGATGCGCAAGGTGATCGTGCCGCTGACGCTGCCCGGTATGGGCGCGACACTCGGCTTCGTCTTCACAGCCGCGTGGAGCGAGCTTCTGTTCGCGCTGATGCTGATTTCCAGCGACGACCAAAAGACCTTCGCGGTCGGCCTGCTTACCTTCATCGGCAAGTTCGCCGTCGACTGGGGACAGATGATGGCGGCGTCCATCCTGGCGCTGATCCCGGTCTGCATCTTCTTCGCCTTCCTGCAACGCTATCTCGTCACCGGCCTGACCGCCGGCGCCGTCAAAGGATAGATCGATGGCCTCTGTTACGCTCGAAAAGGTCCGCAAGGATTATGGCGCCGTCCGTGTCCTGCACGCGGTCGACCTTGAAATCGCCGATGGCGAATTCGTCGTCCTGGTCGGGCCGTCAGGCTGCGGCAAGTCCACGCTCTTGCGCATGATCGCCGGGCTGGAGGAGGCTTCCGGCGGCGAGATCCGCATCGGCGAGCGGCTGGTCAACGATGTCGCGCCGAAGGACCGCGACATCGCCATGGTGTTCCAGTCCTATGCGCTCTATCCGCATATGGACGTGTCGAAGAACATGGGCTTCAGCCTGCTCTTGAAGAAAGCGGAGAAGACGACGATCGACGCGAGGGTGGACGGCGCGGCCAAGCGGCTCGGGCTCGACACCCTCCTGCAACGCTTGCCGCGGCAGCTCTCCGGCGGCCAGCGCCAGCGCGTCGCCATGGGCCGTGCCATCGTGCGTGACCCCAAGGTCTTCCTGTTCGACGAGCCGCTGTCGAACCTCGACGCCAAACTGCGCGTCCATATGCGCGCCGAGATCAAGGCGCTGCACCAGCAACTGAAAACCACCTCCGTCTACGTCACGCATGACCAGATCGAGGCGATGACCATGGCCGACCGGATTGTCGTCATGCATGACGGGCTGATCCAGCAGGTCGGCGCGCCGCTCGATCTCTACGACCGGCCAGCCAACATGTTCGTCGCCGGTTTCATCGGTTCACCCGGCATGAATTTCCTGCCGGCGACGATCCGCAAGAGCGGTGCCTCGGAGGCCGTGCTGGCCGATGGCCAGGCGCTGCGCCTACCGGAAGGCCTGCCGCTGAAGGACGGTGACGCCATCACCGTCGGTTTGCGGCCCGAGCATATCCGGCTGGCGGATGACGGTGCGTTGAAGGGCGAGGTGGTGGTGGTGGAGCCACTCGGGCTTTCGACGCAGTTCTACGTCAAGCTGGCCAGCCAGCAGCTTTGCGTCTTTGCCATGGGCCGTGCCGGCGTGAGGCCCGGCGACGTGGTACGGCTGGCGGCCGATCCAGCGTCGCTGCATCTGTTCGATCCGAAAAGCGGTGATCGCATCGGTTGAGGGAACTCAGCCCGGGCTGAGGGCATTGGGACGCGATCGACCAGTTGCACGGCGATCTGCACAGGCGCTGAACCTGCTGAACGACTGGCCTGCGGATTACGAACGGTCGTATCAGGCGCCAAATGTCGGGCAGGAAATATAAGGGGACACTACATCTCAATTAACTAAAGTAACGGAACGTCCAACAGACATTTCCGGAACCTAACAGGACCCCTCAGACCTTTGCGCGTAGAGAACAAGACTTTAGTCCTGCCGTCTTTTAAAAAGAACGGAAGCCATTTCGTCACGAATTAGAGCCGCCGTGCGAGAGGTCAATACCGCCGGCTGCATCTGCAAGTATGGATTAGTCGACGATGTGTGGTTATGGTGTGATCGCGGAAGACAGCTGTGGCGTCTAACCGCGAGGGCTTCTTTTAGGCAGCGGCGAACTGTCCATTGGGTTCTCAGCCGACTTGGCTGATCGCCGCTCTTTTAGCCACAGGGACTTCTTTCTTCTTGCCAGAATCTCGTCTCGAATGCTGTCTTCGGCGGTCACTCCGCCATGCGTCGCGGCAATCGCGTAGTCGGCTCTGTTGGTTCTATAGTCACCCTTTTGAATGGACATCGTTTCTCTCCCAGTTCGAGGCATTTCCCCCCTTTTGGCCTGACGCTGAACCTAACTGCCTATCCATCGTGCGAGTCTACCAATTGGCGATTGTATTAAAACGATACACTCCGCAGGCATGGTGATGGTGCGAGGTGTATGGCGTGTGGTACGTGGAATTGTGCGCGGCGCGCGACCTCATGCTTTCAGGCTAAGCGCAGCCGGCCTGACCACTTCTTTGCATCGCATGCACGACAGAAGCCCGCCTTGCGCGGCTTTTTTCATTGACCCTGTTGGGACCCTTATTGCGGAGCCACTGCAGGCGGACTCGGAGCCGGCGTAGATTCGGTAGAAGATGCAGGGGGATTATCAGGCGCAGGCTGAGGCGCAGGCGGGGCTGCCTCCTCGGTCAAAACCTGGTCAGTTCTGGCTTTGATCTCGTCGGCCGTCTGCTGACTAATCAGCCCGTTGCTGACGGCGATGCCGGCAACCAGGGCAACAAGGGCTGCAATGATTGCAGCTTTCAACTTCTTCGACATCCGTAGGGGCCTTGTTCAGCGCCCCCTGCCAGCCCACGACCCAAGGGTGCCGCAACCCTGGCGAACGGTCAATCCTTTTGGCTGGTGCCTTTGCGCGGATACAATGAAATCAAGTGGTTACAAACGAAAACGCCGCCCATTGGGCGGCGTTTCGGCATTGCAGAGGAAAAACCCAGATTACTTGATCTTGGTTTCCTTGAACTCGACGTGCTTCTTGGCGACCGGGTCGTACTTGCGGAACGACAACTTGTCCGTCTTGGTGCGGCTGTTCTTGCTGGTCACGTAGAAGAAACCGGTGTCGGCGGTCGACAGAAGCTTGATCTTGATGTTTGCGGCTTTGGCCATGATATCAGTCCGTTTGTTCGTGGAGTTTTGGCCGCTGGAGCACGGGGAGAACACCCGGACGCGGGAAACTTGGCGCGACACATAAAGAACGCGCCCGGAAAGTCAAGCCCGGCAGGCCTTGTGCGCAGGGCAATCGCTTCGGGTTAACGGGAGGTGCGTATGGGATGCGAATGTGATTCATGAGGGGCTTCGTGATTTGCGGAGCCCTCGATGTCGCGCCACGCTTGCCACTCGCATTCAATTCTAGATCATTTTTCGGCGCTGTCTGATCCCCGCCAGCATTGGCGTGTCGCCTACCCGCTGCCGGAAATCCTGCTTGTGGTGCTGTGCGCGACGCTGTGCGGCATGGACGATTTCGTCGAGACGAAGCTGTGGGGTGAGCAGCGCCTCGACTTTCTGCGCCGTTTCCTGCCCTATGAGCGCGGCATCCCGGCGCACGACACGCTCAACGACGTGATCAACGCGCTCGATCCCGACCTCTTCAAGACTTGCTTCACAG